>CAMYYT010000012.1 GCA_947303585.1 uncultured Pseudomonadota bacterium
CCATAATTAAAAGAGCAATTTACAATTTTTTATTATTTTGTTAGAATCAGAAACAGATGTTAAAAAACAAATCGATTTTTGTTGGGGTGTTGTTTGGGCTTTCTGCTTCTTGCGCGTTTGCCGCCGGGGGCGAATTGGCAAAAATACAAAACCAAATAAAAAAGACAGAACAACAAAATAAACAGATTGAACAACAGTTACAAACTTCTAATAAAAATGTAGAACAAACAAAAAAGCAATTGGTCAAAGCGGCTGATCGTGTAAGCGATTTAGAAGAACAACGTTCTGCTCTTGTCAAGCGCATCGCAGAACTTGATAAACAACGCGATAAAATTAACGAAGAATTGCTTCAACACAACCAAGGAATCAGCGATGCTACTTCCAGTATTTTATTTATCGCATCCAACCCCAATTTTAATGCAGAAACCATGCACGATTATGTATTAACTTCTGTTGTATTATCTGCAGCAGCAGACCAATTTGATTCCCAAATTATGTTCGCTACAAAAAAATTAAATGAATTAAATGAAATACACGAACAGCGGATTATTGAAAAAGAAAAACTGGATCGCAGCGCAAAAAAATACGCTAATGAAAAAACAGAACTTGATAAACTTTTGAAAACGCGTTCTGCACAAAACGAAAAATTAAAAAATCAACAGATTGAAATTCAAAAGAAACTAAAAACATTGTCAGCCAAAGCAAAAAGCATTTCTGAATTGTCCGCAGGTGTTGGTTCTTCGGAAATGTCAAGCGACGCTAAATTTTCAAAACGCAAATTAAATGTCCCTGTACGCGGTAAGTTGGTTGTAAGATATGGCGAAAAAACAGCACTGGGATTAAAATCAGATGGGTGGCGCATACGCACACGCGGGGATGCTTTGGTTATGGCTCCAGCAGACGGTGTTGTAAAATTCGCCGATTCTTTCCGTGGCTTTGGCAAAGTAATAATTATGTCCCATAAAAACGGATATAATACAGTAATGACAAACATGGGCTCCATAGACGCATTGGTCGGACAAGAAGTTCTGGCAGGCGAACCAATCGGTCGTATGAACGAAAATAAACCAGAAATGTATCTAGAAGTCAGACGCGGCAAAAATTCCGTAGACCCTGCCCGCATATTCAACGAACCATAATTTAATTAAAAAATATTTTTTGATTAAAATTCGAAACGAACACCAACAGCCAAACTGGTATAGAACATATTTTCTGCGCCAAACCAATTTCTATGTTGTGACCCATCACTGTTTGCTATTGCCCAAGTAGTCTTTGGTACATACATCAAACGCGCACCAAAATCAAGAAATGCATATTTATTTATACCATAAGATGCCCCCAACATCCCTAACAAAGCAATATTATTAGACGCAGGATATTTATTTGCATCTGATGGATTATCAAAAATCAAAACCCCGTTTTCCAACGTCCCATAATTATTCAAATCACTGTCTTGCGACAAATCACCAAATATATCCGTCAATTTTACCGTTGTTTTTGACATAGCATACCCTGCCCCAAAACCAATATATGGAACCAAAGTATTCAAAGGTTTTTCGCTTCCTTCAAAGAAATCATAAACCCCCATAACAGATATAACATCTGTGGTAAGCGTCGATTTAACACCGCTGCTGTAAACATGCGCAGCCATACCAGAAGTCAAACTAATATCGCCTTCAAACAACGGAATTCGGTCATAGTTTATCTCAGAAATATGATCAAAGCCAGCCTGTAAACGCCAATTAGGATGATAAGGTAATGTAAAACCAACATATGCCCCCGCTGTAAAAGTCACCTTGGAAAGATTTTCTGCAACAGGTAATTCAGAAATATCACCAACACCAACATAAGTATATTCTGCCTGTTGTGCAGGATTCAAACTGTCATACGCGGTTCCAGAAATCACAACATCAGTATCATTCTGCATAAAATAATCTGCTTGAACACTGCCCATTTCGTTTTTTATTTTGGCATTCACAAAACTGATACCACCATACCCACCAATCACGAAACGCGTTCCATCATTATCTTGATAACCATCATCTACATAATAGCCGTCATATTGCCAACCTGCGAACGCAGGCGCGACACACAACATTGCTAACATTGAAAACAAAGATTTTTTTAATTTCATAACAAGGCAATTATAACACAAAAATAAAAATAAAAAAAGAAATAAAAATGCCCAAACGGGCATTTTTATTTTACAACAGAACTTACATCTATTTCAGTGTAATTATCACCCTTGTCTACATTTCCATACACTGTCACCATATCATCAACTAATACCGTGTTTCCATTCCAATCTGATTCATCGATTTCCATCATAATAGTCCCAGAACTATCTTCGAATACAAAAATATTATCTCCCATATTTCTTGTTATACGACCACGCATAACAACAGGAGTATCATCTGGCAAAGACATAACTTCTGTCACAGACCAAACAGCCGGTTGATTATTCATATTGTTGTTCATCATTTTACCTGGACCCGCAAAAGCACCACAAACTGGCATCAAAGCAACCAGTGTCAAAACAGATACTTTTTTCATAAGATTTCTCCTTTATTGCTTTGTTTCCCAATTCATTACAAGCACAAAGCTTGTCACCCAAAGCATTAAGCCACGAGTGTTTTTCCATAACAACAGTATATCAAAAAAACACACAAAAATAACTAGGAACAAATTGAAAACCGCCCATTTGGGCGGTTCTGATTACATCGGAATATCTTCACATTTTTCCGTAACATCAACATTACAATTTTGCTTTTTAACCTTGGTTCCACGAACAACTAATTTATCACAGTTTTCTGCCGATGTAGAAGTACACACATGACAAATTCTGTCTGTTCTGTTAAACACCGCAGTAACTTCTTTCTTGGCGCCTTCCATATTTATACTTGTTTTTACTTTTGCACCGCCAGTTGCAACCATTGGCATATAACCTGTAAACTTATTATCAGCCGAAGTAGAAATATCATTTATAGTAGTCGAATATTTTCCACCGCTTGTCAAAGTCTTTAAATCCAATCCTGTTCCAACATCATACGCAATCGCATACGGAACATTAAGTGGCGTTTGAATACCATCATCCAAACCCAATCCGCCACCTGTTGGTATCATTTGACACATATATTGTGCAATATCAGCTGACGCCTCTTTTGTCGCTTGCGCAATAGATTCCGTTAATTTTTTATTATAATTATCTTGGGCTTTGCGCAAAGCAGACATTGCTATCGCAACACGATATTGATTTAATAAATTCGGGAATCGTGCAACTGTAGTATTATTTTGACTGCCCTTCCCATTAATTTGAGATAAATCACGACCATTAATACAATATTGAATTTGTTGGTCAGATTCAATCAAAGAAATAGTTCTGTTAATTGTTCCCGCAATATTATTCAATTCTTCTTCAATAGAAGATATAACACCTTCGGCATCTGGAATTGCATCCCTTCCAGAATTATTTGCTTTGACCTGTTCTATATAATCAGCAACCCCTATTTCCCCAGGCGCCAATATTTTACCGCTATCTTTTACTGTGCGCATTGCATCGCCCATCTTAATAGAACCAAACGAAATCATACCTGTCACACGATATGTTGTCCCAACTTTCTGAGATTTCAAAGAATTAGTTCCAACATATTCGTCCGCAGCAAACGCATTACAATCAGTTGTAGACCCACAAAGTTCAACCATTTTTTGTTCTGCCAATTTCTGACAATTTTCCAAAGCTTTGTTATCAACATTCAAATACAATCCCATCAACATAGAGTCTAAATCAGACATCTTAAAATCAGGATTTGCTTGTTTACACACAACCAATTTATCAATTGGACAAATATCATGGATATAATCAAAATCCATACCAATACAATTCACAAAATCTGGTCCACATCTGTCTTCGGATGTGAAACATTCCTTGACTTCTGCTGTACATGCATCTACGCGCATAGCCGCCAATTTAGAAACAACATAATCCCAAATCTGTGGTTCCATTCTTTCACATGGGTCTATTTGCACTTTGCAGAAAGAACGCGCCATATCTGGACGAGCCAAACACGCATCCATTGTCGCAGTTCCTTTGCCAGCTATATCGTCTTTGCACGCCTTTTGAATACAATTCGAAATATCAGACAAACAAGATTGTCTTTTCTGAGATTCTATGTTAGTTTCTGCCAAACGAATCGTCGGGGCAGCTTCGCGTAAAAAATCGTTCCACACATATTGGCGCACAGACACACATTTATCCAACACGCTTTCACAAATAAACCTTTTGGATTCCAAAATTTCCATAGTCGAAGCAGTAATATCATAAGTGTTAATCTTTTTAGCCTTGGTTCCTTTGACACTTAACGCTTCATTATTTTGCATATTTTCAGACGCAATTGTGAACACACACTTTGACCAATCAGCCCCACAAGCATCGGCGCCCATCATACATTTTTTATATTGAACCATACAATCGCCACGACCATATTGGTCTGTTTCATCTAATCTATCTTTTAACGCACCACGCACAGCTGATTTTGCCTTGGCCAACGCGGATTCTGCTTCTTGCTTTTTCTGTGCAATGCTATTAGCCAGCCCTTTGCAATCAGAAACAATCTGACGAGAATACATTTGGGTCAACAAAGTCATATCTTTATTACAAGATTCCGGCATCTGTTGTTTACACAAATCATGCGCAGCAACATATAAACTGCGCCCAACTTTGTCAGATAAATCAATATCATCCCATTCAATTTCTTCTTCTTCTTCATCTTGATCAAAAATAGAACCATATGATTTCACAGCAGTTTGCTTTGTATCATCAAGACCGACCACAGAACCATCTTCATTATAAATTCTTTTCCCATCATTAAACACAATATCCGCTTTGGCGCCAGCTTGAATTCTTTCAACTTCTACCGTGCTTATACGCTCTGCTTCAGCCAAGATTTTTTTAATAGATTCCAATTGTTCATCATACTTAGCCGCTTCGTCGCTGCACATACAAGTTCCACCATTTTCATTGTCAGCGATACAAAATTGATCCATACACCCATAATACTTTTCATAACATTCTTCGTCATAAATACCTTTGGCTTCAACCTTGGCACGAACTTTGGTTCCTGCCTGCAAAGCAGATTGTTTTTTAGTCTTTGTTGCAGCAAAAGAATCACCCCAGCCCACAACCAAAGCTAGCGCTCCCAAAAACAAACCAAACTTCAACACTTTTTTCATAGGCTCTCTCCCATACAAAAATTTTAATAATTTATGTCTTCACAAGCTTCTATTTCTTGACAGAATTCTTTTTTACCGCCGGACACACCACCCAATACACCCGCGCCAACAGCACCAACCAAACCCCCAATCGCGGTTCCCCAACCTGCATTTATCATCGTTCCAGCAGACGCCCCAGCGGACAAACCACCAGCCCCAGCTTTCAACGCGGAAGCAGCTTTGGATTCGCCACCTTCTTCACAAACCTGTTGAACACGACAAACATGACAATTACGCACACTTGGTTCAAAAGAAACGCTTTTGATATAGCTGTAATTTGTTTTTGATTTCTGCGGTGTTTCTGGTTTATAAGTATTCAAACAATTCTTTTTTGCTTCTTCCAATTTTTGCACACGACTTAATTCTGCAATCTTAGATTCCATTTCACGAACATTGCGCGCTTCGGCAGATTTCAAGGCTAACATCTTAGCTGTTCCGAACACACTGTCCCCCAAAGAAGTTTTACCTTTGACTTTCTTTGTTGAATCTCCGCTTTGCGAATCGATACACGCAGCAACCGTTTTATCTTTTTCAAACTGTTTAAAGAATTCGTCCACAGATGCATTAGAATCAGCAACAACCTTTGCTTTCAAAGCGCTCATTTCTTCTTCTGTTTCAGGAATCTCTGTAAATGAAGTTGCAGACGAAACTATCGACAAACAAGCCATATCAGTCCCACAAACTTTACCCAACTCATTAGCAAAATAATTTATACACCCCTGCAACATTTGGTAATCCATTTGCAAAATAGCAGATTGAACAATTACATCAAATTGTTGCGCAGACTTACATGACGGGAACATATTCTGTGGACACAAAGCCGCAATTTCATAAGGCTTTTTACCAACACATTCAGCCTTGGTAAAATCAACACCACATTTATCTTGCAAACATTTATCAACATCATTTTCACAGAACTTTGTTCTTAAAAATCCCAGTTTATCATTTATAACAGATTGAAAACCGGGTATTATTTCTTCGCATTCTGTTATAATCGGACAAATTCCCGCCGCAACATTAACATCTGTCAAACATTCAGCATTTGTTGTCGTAGAACAACTTTCTTCCAAACAATTCTGCACCTTGGCCAAACATGTTCCACGTCTGTTTGTATCAGCATATTTTGCCGCATCTTCCAGAATCTTCGTTGATTCCGCCGCCCAATCTTTTTCGACATCTTGGCGTACTGCCATACATTGATCCAAAATATTTTCACACGCATTAGCACGACGTTTTAATAAATCAGCATCTAAACAGTTTTCAAAATTTACACCACACCCACCCTTGTCCACAACACAAGAACGATACGCCAACAAACATTCGCCACGATTGAATTTATTTGTTGTGTCTAACATTTCAAGACGCGCTTTACGCACCGCAGATTCAGCAATACGTTTATTAGATTCTGCATTAGCTTTCTGCTCTTTTAAATACGCATCATAATTTTTACAATCTTGGGTTATCATACGCGAATAAAGCATCGATTCCATTTCAGCCTTGTCCCCACAAGCTTTTAATTCATCCGCACAATATTTTACAGCCGATTCATACAATTCATCGCCCAACATTACGTCTTCACCAACATCCAGTTCTTCATCTTCCGCTTCGACATTAGCTAGCCAAGACATAAAATCTACCCCAGAAACTTTTGTACTTGTATTATTATCAGCAAAAACCAAGTTTGCCTTAGCTCCCAATTTTTCACGTTCAACACCATCTGTAAATAATTTATCTGCTTCTTCTTGAATTTTAAGAACTGCATTTATTTTTGCTTTGGCGCCTTCAATATTATCAGAACACGCACAACGTTCACCCTGGCTTTCTTCTAACAAACAGAAACTATCCATACATTCACGATAAGCCTGACGACAATCGCCACCTTGTTTCACAGACGATTCGTTTTCACTTTCTTGCGTATTATCTGTATTCACAGTCTGAGCAGCAGCTTTTTGAACATCTGCCGCAGTAACAACAGTCCGAGATTCCGTTTGCGAACCCCGCTTTACACCAACACGCGCAGCAGAATCCGAACGCCCCGCAGCAAATGCCACACTGGACACAATTAAAACCAAAGGCAAAAATTTTATCATTTTCATAAGATGCTTTCCTACATTATTGTTTTATTTTATCAAAAAAACCATCTTCATGCAAGCAGATAAAAACTTCTTGCTTTTTATTTCTTTGGCTTTTATCATTAAAAGAACAAAAACTAAGGTTTAATTTATGGCTAAAGATGATGTAATTGTTTTTTCTGGCACGGTTGAAGAAAGACTGCCAAATACTATGTTTCGTGTTCGTCTTGAAAACGGGCATATGATATTGGCTACTGTGTGTGGCAAAATGCGCAAAGCGCGCATCTGGGTTAATGTGGGCGAAAAGGTTCATGTTGAAATGACACCTTATGATTTAGACAAAGGGCGCATCACATTTGTAGAACGCACACACAGTTCTTCAGAGAACACACAAAATCATTAAAAGAAACCACATTCGTGGTTTTTTTATTTTAATTTTTTTACAAAATACCCTTGCTTAAAATATGTGATTTTTGTTATTATTATTAAAAAGTAAGGGAATGAGAAAAATCTGTTTGATTTTAAGTGGTGTTTTTTTATACATCGGTCTGGCCGATGCTGCGACACGTGGGGAAAACACAGTATCTTTGCAACAGACACGAAACGAAGAAAATTCTGTTAATCGTTCATCGATTCAAAAAAGAACTACAGTTCCGCGCAGCACTATCATCACAAATCAAAAAAATACTAACCGTTCTGCATCGAAAAAAACTGTCATTAATCGTTCAGCACAAAAAAGAGAAGTTGTTTCTGTTGACAGAAGTGTTTCAAAACAAAGAAATGTTCGGGCTGCCGCGGTGTCTAATGTGACAACAAAAACATTTGGTTCAAATTATAATTCTTGCCGCGATGCCTACTTTACATGTATGGACCAATTTTGTGCTTTGCAAAATGAAAGCTATCGTCGTTGTGTTTGTTCTTCAAAATTAAAAGAAATCCAAGCCCAAGAAAAAAAATTAGCTCAAACAGAAGACAGTTTAAAAGATTTTGAAAATTTAAATATTGAAGTTATATCAAAAACACCAGGCGAAGTCAAAGCTATGCTTTCGACATCTGCTGGGGAATCTGCAATAAAAAAAGACACTTCAGAAAACGCAAACACACTTCAAAGTATAACAGATGTTCTTAACAATTCTAAAAAACAGTCTTTATCAACTTTGGGTCAACTTGATATTGCTGGCGACATAAAAAACATTTGGTCCACAGCCGATTTTATTGGCGGGACAAATATCGCAAACTTAACTGGGGACGCTTTGTTCAACGCAGTTCACTCACAATGTACAGATTTGGTAAAAAATTCTTGTCAAGATACTGATCTGAAAATGGTGTCTTCTGCATACGGTATGTATATTGAAAACGATTGCGCTATACTAGAAAACAATATAAAAAATAAAACGACCGCTGCAAACACAGCCATAAGACAAACGCGTCAAAAAATGCAAGACACTCGACTTGAAAATTATAATACTCATAATTCTTTAACTACCAACGATTGTATTGCAAAAGTCCGCGAAGATTTAACCGCAGATACCGCATGCGGCAACAATTTTATTCATTGTCTAGATTTTTCTGGCAAATATTTGAATATCGCTACTGGGGAACCAATTTATTCACCAGATTTTTATCAAATAGAAAATCAGATATCTTTATCTGGCGACGTTTTAACCAACAATAAAAACACATCTTTTGTGTCTATGTTAAATAAAAAACGCACATTTGCCGAAAAAAGTTTAGATTTATGCAAAGACGAAGCAGACCAAGTCTGGGATGAATTTTTGCGTCAATCAATTATTGAAATATACCAGGCACAACAAAATCGCGCTCAAACAGTTAAAAACGAATGCTTACAAGTTGTGAATGAATGTTATTTGAACAAATCTGAATCTTTGAAAAAATTCGTTACAGATTCTTCACAAATAAATTTTGTTCAAACTTTGGAACTATCCGAAGAAATGTGTGCTGATAAATTAAATACATGCAGTAATCTCTACGGTGGTGGTTCCGAAGGATTACACACATTAGTAGCAACAATGACAGGTATAACAGAATTAACAATTGAACAATCTTGCCCTGCTCTGTTGGCCCAGTTTGCGCATGCAATTTGTGCGGTCCCAGCTAACGATACAATTCACACTTATCCGTACGGGTGCAGAAAATATGCTCCGGGTGAATCTTACTATGCACGAAATGCAATATGTAACACAACACTTACTAATCCGTTTTCACGAACAGAGCTTTTAACAACTCTAACCACATCTGACAATTACACAAATTATTTGGGTATCTGCGGAACATACAGAAAAAAATACATCCGCTGTAATGCAGGTTATTATCTTTACAATGACAATTCAACCGATGATGATAAATACAGCCTTAATGCCGCAACAGAATGTCACATCTGTCCAATTGATAAAACCTGTCTTGGTGGAACATACGCGCCTGAAAATAGCAACACACAATTATACCAATCTTGTGGTCCATATTACATTGGCAGTTTATATCAACAACTGGTTATATACGCTTTGCAAAATTGCGTTAGAACATCCGATACTTCAAATGTATTATCCGAATATTTATTATCCGAAGTGAACAAAGTTGCACAAAGCGTCAAAGATAACTTGGTTTCCATGTTATCAACAGAATGCACAAATCTTAACGGTATTTGGATAGCATCACCATGGCTAGATGAAGATAATAACGGATATCACGATTTGACCGGGGACGAATTACACGATAATTTTTATATCAATACTGGCGCTAATAAATTATGGGGATATTGCAAAGAATAAAAAAACCGATTATAAAATCGGTTTTTTATTTATGCAGCCTTTTTAGTTTCTGCGTATATTTCTACCGGAGCCTTTTTGCCATCAACCACATCAGCATCAACCACAATTTCTTGCAAATCTGTTTTATCTGGTGCATCAAACATCGGTTGTAACAATATCTTTTCCAATATAGAACGAAGACCACGAGCGCCAGTTTTTCTTTCAATAGCCATCTTTGCAATCGCTTGCAATCCATCCTTGGTAATAGTCAGTTTAATTCCGTCCATTTCCAACATAGCAGCATATTGTTTAACAATAGCATTTTTCGGTTCTGTTAAAATTTTAATCAATGCATCTTCATCCAGCGCTTCCAAAGTTGTCACAATTGGCAAACGCCCAATTAATTCTGGTATAATACCGAATTTAACCAAATCACCCGATTGAACATCCGCGAATCTATCTTTTTCTTCGCGTTCTTTTTTATCTGTGACTTCAGCGCCAAAACCAATACCCGCGCGTGCAGATGTCCGCGAAGCAATAATTTTATTCAAACCATCAAATGCCCCACCACAAATAAACAAAATCTTGCTGGTATCTAATTGAACAGTAGATTCACCCGGGTGCTTACGCCCACCGCCGCCAGCCGGAACATTAGCAACTGTTCCTTCTATTAACTTTAACAATGCCTGTTGGACACCTTCACCAGATACATCACGCGTCAAAGACGGATTTTCAGATTTTCTTGAAATCTTATCAATTTCATCAATATAAATAATACCTTTCTGGGCGCGTTCCACATCAAAATTAGCATTCTGCAATAAACGAGTTAAAACAGATTCAACATCATCTCCTACGTATCCCGCCTCTGTCAAAGTCGTTGCATCAGCAATCGCAAAAGGAACATCCAACACACGCGCCAAAGTTTGTGCAAACAAAGTTTTACCTGTTCCAGTTGAACCAATCATCAAAATATTTGATTTTTGAATTTCTACATTTGACGCTATGGCTGCGCTGTTTCTTTTGTAATGATTATAAACAGCAACCGACAAAGTTCTTTTTGCGCTATCTTGCCCGATAACATATTCGTTCAAAAAATTATAAATCTGTGAAGGCGTCGGCAACGCAGCAGATTCTTTTGTAATCTGATTTTGCTTATCATCCGCCATAATATCGTTGCACAAATTTATACATTCATCGCAAATACAAACACCACGACCACTGACCAACTTTTTTACTTCATAAACAGATTTACCACAAAAGCTGCAAAATTGTTGTGCGTTTTCTGGTGTTGTGTTTTGTGTTTTATCGTCGCTCATTTTTACAAACCTTATTTGCGTGTTAAAATACCGTCAATCAAACCGAATTTCTTAGCAACTTCTGCATCCATCCAGTTATCGCGTTCCATCGCATCGAAAAGTTCTTTTTCTTTGCGTCCGGTAAATTCAGACATCTTTTGTGTAATAAGTTTTTTCAACCTTTGACCTTCGCGCACAGAAATTTCCATATCTGTAATCATACCCTGGGTTCCTGCTGATGGCTGGTGTATCATTACCGTTGAATCAGGTAACAAGAAACGCTTACCCTTTTCACCCGCCGCCAACAATACGGACGCCATAGAAGCAACAACCCCCATACCGATAGTTGAAACATTCGGTTTAATATATTGCATAGTATTCATAATCGCCAACCCAGCATACACTTCGCCGCCCGGGCTGTTAATATACATAGAAATATCCGCATTTGGGTTTTCTGATTCCAAAAACAACAATTGCGCAATTATAGTATTTGCCATATTAGTTTCAATTGGTCCAGAAACCATAACTATTCTATCCCTCAAAAGACGAGAATAAATATCAAAAGAACGTTCACCTTTTGGAGATTCTTCAATAACAATAGGTACCAGTGACATAAACAACCCCTTTTTTACACTGAATCATAGCCTAATTATAACACGCTTTTACCCGATTCGCCAATTTTATAACACATAAAACGAGATTATTGCGTTTTTACTTATCCAACGCTTTGATTCCAGGTAATTCTTTGCCTTCGATAAATTCAAGGAAAGCGCCGCCACCAGTTGAAACATAAGTCATATCTTGGTGAACACCAATTGCATCCAGCGCAGCCACAGTTTCACCTCCGCCAACAATGCTTTTTATCTTTCCCGTTTTGGTAAGATGCGCCAAATCGCGTGCCAACGCAAACGAAGCCTTGCCCCAAACAGCGCCCCATTCCGCCATACCAAAAGTCCCGTTCCAAATTACTGTTTTCGCGTCTGCTAAAATTTCGTGATTGCGTTCTATGGTTTTTTCGCCATCATCAATAATAACATCATCATCTTTGACATCCATCAAATCACGATTTTCGCGTTTTGCGTTTTTATCAAAAACTTTGCCCACACCTTTGTCCAAAGGCAACAAAACTTCGCAACCATTTTGTTTTGCAATATCCATTATTTCAATCGCAGTTTTCGCCATTTCTGGTTCGTACAAAGAATTACCAACTGGCGCACCAAATGCAAAATTAAATGTAGTTCCCATTGCGCCCCCAACAATAACTTTGTCTGCAATCGTGACCAGTTTTTTCAAAACACCTATCTTGGACGAAACTTTGGCGCCACCAACAAAAGCAATCAATGGGTGTTCTGGTTTTTCTAGAACTTCTGAAATATTTTTTATTTCGCTGATTAACAAATCACCAGCAAACGAAGGCAAATATTTTGTAACACCAACCAAACTTGCCGCCGCCCTGTGCGATACAGCAAACGCATCATTTACATAAATATCAAAACCTTCTGCCAATTCACGCGCAAAAGAATCATCGTTTTCTTCTTCACCATTATAAAAACGAAGATTTTCCATCAACACTACATCGCCGTTTTTCATATTCGACAGAAAATCTTTGCGCAAACAATCATCCACAAAAGGAATATTCATATATTCAGCAATTGGTCGCAAAGAAAATTCATCACTGCGTTTACCCTTTGGCCGCCCCAGATGAGCGCATATAACAACACGCGCACCATTGGAAATCAAATGCTTAATCGTAGATTGCGAAGAATCGATACGAAAAGTATCGACAATTCTTCCGTCTTCAATTTGCACATTGAAATCATCACGCAACAAAACGTATTTACCTTGCACAGAAGAATAATCAATTTTTCGTATCAGCATTTTTTATCTTTTTTTATCCAAATCAGGGATAAAATATTGTTTTACAAAATCAGACGGTCTATATGGACGGCGTTTGCTGACCATTTCTAAAATTTCTTGATGAGTGTTTGGACCCGGTTTTATCCACGGCGGACAAATTTCAGAAACTTTAAATTCTTTCTTGTATTCCATTGTGCTTTCCTTTTGTTTTTGCTCTCTTGTGGCTAATAAGTTTTTGTATAATGCATGTTCAATGATCTATAAAATTCCGCTTGTTCGGGTGTTTCCGCAAAGTTCGGTAAAAAGTATTGTTTTATTGAATCACTTGAACGATATGGACGTGGTTCATTCAATACTCTACAAATCTCACGAAATGATTCCTTGGTTGGTCTTGCATATCGCCATGAATAATTATCCTCATGCTTTTTCAAATCAATCTTGCTATCTTTTATATCATAGTTTTCTTTTATAGTTTCAGACATAATTTGCCCCTTTGTTACACATAAAAATTATACAATTTTTTATACAAAAAGTCAAGATTTTTAGGAATTTTCAAGGATTTTTTTCACTGGTCCAAATGTCTTTCGATAGTGTTCATTTACGCCATATTTTTCGATTGCACGTAAATGTTCTAGGGTTGGATAACCAGCATTTTTATCCCATGCATATTCGGGATATTTTTGTGCCAATTCTTTCATCAATCTGTCACGCGTCACCTTTGCAATAATTGATGCCGCAGCAATAGATAAAGATTTCGCATCACCCTTTACTACCGCTTCACCGACCAAATCTTTTGGCATTTTATTACCATCAACCAAACAATATTCTGGTTTTTCTTTTAACAAATCAACAGCGCGTTTCATCGCCGTCATCGATGCCCATAAAATATTTAATTCATCTATTTCTGCCGGGCTGCATTGTGCAACCGCCCAATCAACATCAGGATTATTTGTTATCCAATCGTATGCGAGATCGCGTTGCTTTTCGCTCATCTGTTTAGAATCACTGATTAATGGCATATCATCAAAATCATATTTCAAAAAAATAACAGCCCCCGCAACCACAGGTCCACAAAGCGGTCCCCGCCCCGCTTCGTCCAAACCAGCAATTATCTTTTTGCCACAATTTATTTCAATAGAAAAATCAGGGACACTTCGCATAATTTATAATGATGCTTTGTTAAAAGTATTATTTATAACATATTCATCTTCGCTGTTGTAATACGGCCAATTTCCTTCGGCTAATTCTTGCAACGCAGTCAAAGGTTGATTAAGACGCGCACGATACAACCACAAATTAGACATTACGCGTTTTATATAATACCTGGTTTCATACGCAGGAAAACTTTCTATGTATAACAAAGGATCTTTGGTTGAAAAATTCTTTTCGAACTTTGCTAAATTTCCAATTCCAGCATTATAAGCAATCAACATTTTTATAATATTATTTTGCACCAAATCTTGTTGTAATAAATCTACAATAAATTGTTGTCCTAAAAACATATTGTGTTCTGGATTAGACATATCTATTTCAGACATTTTTACAGAATTCTTGCGCGCCACTAATTTCGCAGTACTTGGCATTAATTGCATCACACCATTTGCACCCACAGTTGATTTCGCTGTTTGCCTGAAACCGCTTTCTTGTTTAGTTATTGCCAACAACAAAGCCCTGTCGATAGACCAACCGCCCATTGGTTCCCAATTAGGCAACGGATATTGCGCGGAATAAATAATATCATCATTGATTTCCAGAATTCCCCTGTCGCGCATAACCCCCGAAACCAAAATCGAAACACTTGGCAAACCATACAAAGACGACACCGCATTAACCGCATGCAACATTTTATCCGAAGACTTTGCTGTCACAAGATATTTCAAATACCGTTCCGCTCTGTCTTTGCGCCCAACTTGAATCAAAGCCAATGCTTTTTTACCATATTTATCTTCACGCAAAGTGACAATATCTTCATCAGAACATTCTTGGTCAAAAAATTCATATTCTGGTTTATCACCTAACATAGTTGATGCCAACGCACCATAAAAAGACATTGGGCGCACCGCAGCAATCTTCCAATAATCGCGCGCTTCGCTGCTGTCACCATTTATATCAGCACTACGCCCAGCCCAAAAAGCCGCTTCTGTCTTTCGGGCATTATTAATTTGTGTTAAATCTAAAATTTGCCCAAAATATTTTTTAGCATCTGCATATTTCTGGTCTTTGAAACAAATAAGCCCCATCGTCCACAATCCATATTCAGATTTTGCGTCTGCCGCAACAGTTCCCCACTTTTTTGCCAAATCATATTCGCCATTGGTATAATAAAGGAACGACAAACGACCAGCCAATCTTCCATAATCAGCATTTGAAATACGCGATTTAAAAGATTTATCTTCCAAAATTTTGCGTGCTGTCTTTGAAGAACCAGAACGAATCGCTTTTCTAAATTTATCTATGGTCTTGGTGGTTTTGTCATTATACTTTTTCACAGTCCATGTTTCAGATTGTGCCGCCTCTATATATTCTTTTCCAGTAATAATTGACGGTAACGCGGGCTTGCGCACAGAAGCCTTTTTAATTTTTGCCATTTTTGCCAATCTGTCAGCACCCGGCATATCATAATACTTGTTCATCCAACTTTGCAATTCGCTTCCCCGCGTCCGATAAGTTTTTGAAACATATCTTTGATATAAAATTTCATTCATTAAAAATTTATCTGTTAACTTAGCTTCGATTTTTTTTGCAGCATCTATTTTTTCTTTGTCTTGCAACATAAACATCTGGGCATAAATCGCAGCATCTTCATCCGTTAAAATATCAACAGATTCAATCGCCATTGAAACCAGCGGCGACAAAACCAACATTAAAAATGCGATTATTTTTTTCATCATCAGAATAACGAAGTCTTGGGTAATTCGCAAACAATTGCGTCTTCATCAGCCTCTGGAATTTGGTTAATAATTTTCTTGAAATCAGAAACCTTTGAAAATTTTCTATATACCGAAACAAATCTTATAAAAGCAATCGGATCAAGATTAAGCAAAGAATCAGAAACCATTTGTCCAACCTGGGCGCTGGTCACCGTATCATCTGCGCTTTCCGTTTCCAATCTTCTTTGAATAGAAGCGACCAACCTTTCAATTTGTTCATCTTTCACATCACGGTTGCGACAAGCCAATTTAATAGAACGAAATAATTTTTCCCTGTCAAAAGCCTCTGTTTTTCCACTGTTTTTAACAACAATCAAATCGCGCATTTGAATACGTTCCACAGTAGTAAATTTTGCACCACATTGATTGCAAACACGTCTGCGACGAATAATCGCATCACCAATGTCAGGACGGGAATCCGCCACCCTGCTGTCAGTAGAATTACAATAAGGGCATCTCATAGTTTTTAAGGGTAGAAAAAAATCATCCACATGTAAAGTAGAATTTATTTAATAAAAAAATTGCTTTTTTAAAAAAATCAAGTGTTTTTTTTTCAAACCGATTCGCTTGATGCTTTTTTATACCCTAAAAATGTGATAAAATATGCAAAAAGAACAGGACGAGAGAAATCAAATGCAAAAATATTTAAATCAGATTTTGTGCGGTGATTGTATTGAAATCATGCGCAATATCCCAGACGCGTCCATAGACGCTGTTTTTGCAGATTCTCCATATAACTTACAATTAGGTGAAAAAACATTATACAGACCCGAAGACCAAACAGCTGCACGCGCTGTGCGTGATAGTTGGGACGCGTTTGAATCTAATGCAGATTATGATGAATTCACACGTCAATGGATGCGCGAATGTAAACGCATATTAAAACCAGATGGTGCAATGTGGGTTATCGGTTCTTATCACAATATCTTTCGTGTTGGTTCTATTTTACAAGATATGGGTTTCTGGATTTTGAACGACATAGTTTGGGTAAAAACAAATCCTATGCCTAATTTTCGTGGGACACGTTTTACAAACGCTCATGAAACATTGATTTGGGCGACCCCGAAAAAGACAAGCAAATACACATTTAATTATGAAACTATGAAAAAATTAAATGGTGGCAAACAAATGCGTTCAGATTGGGATTTGAATATATGTTTGGGCGAAGAACGCGTTAAAGATAAAAATGGCAAAAGTTTACATAATACACAGAAACCAATGGATTTATTACGTCGTGTAATTTTGGCTTCGACCAAACCAGGTGATATAATACTTGACCCATTTTCTGGTTCTGGGACAACAGCTGCTGCTGCAAAAGAATTGGGACGTCAATTCATTGGAATTGAAAAAGAAGAAAGTTATATTGCTGCATCACGTGAACGCGTGAACGCTGTGCAACCTATCGATTTATCAGAAATTGAAGTCAGCGCACCAAAACGCGATGCAATCAAAGTTGCTTTCCGCGAATTAATAGACGCAGGTCTTTTATATGTTGGACAAACATTGGTTGGACCACGTGGTGACCGTGTTATGATAACACATGACGGGCAATTGATGCACACTCTTTATGGCAAAGCATCAATCCACGTTATGGCGGCGCGCATCCAACACAGCGTCAGTTTTAACGGATGGGATTATTGGTCTGCTGAAAAGAAAGATGGTTCTCTGATTGCCATAGATGAAATTCGTAAATATGTTCGCGAAATAAAACAAAATATCAAAAAAGCCGCATAAACAATTTTACTAATTTCAACATAAAAAAAGAACGCTGAACGCGTTCTTTTTTATTCTGTCATAATACTTACCTGTTGGTCGCTGTATTAGATGTATTACTTACCACCGCAGGTGTCACAGGTGTTGGTTGCACAGGATTTATCGGTGTGACAACCGCAGGAATCACAGGCAAAGTCTGTGGATAATACACTTGCATCAAGCCTTCGCGCCCCACACACTTGCTGCCCGATGTCTTGCAAGCACCGTTCACCAACTGGTAAGTTCCATTTGACCTTCTTATGTTAATCTGAACATTTGGACAATCAGACATACTGCTTTCGAATTGACTGCATGCCTGTTGCCACGAAGCCCTGTCTGTAACCACAGAAGTTGGCGCGATAACATCTGGCAAATTCAAATTCCATTTGACATAGAAGTTTCTTAAAGTGTCAATTGTATGAGATTTACCCAATGCAACCGTATTCAAACCATCCCCTACTTTACAAGCAATATTACTTTTTTCAACAAAGGCTGTAATAGCAGTCGCAAGTCCACCTGCCCCAGCACCAGTCACAGCACCAATAGCCGCACCTTTACCAACTTCTTTACCTTTGTTCAAATTGTCATATTGTTTAAGTTGTTTTTCCAACTTTGCCATATCTTTGTTAATAGCAGAGATTTGCCCCAAATAACCATTTAATTGTGCCAATTCATTAACGATTACCTGTTCAGCTACACACACATCATCGCCTTTACACAAAGGACTATTTTCGCCTAACGCTGACAACAATAGCAAAGGTTTAAAACTACAAAATGCTTGGTATTCTGTATACCATTTTTCAATTGGAATTCTTCCCTGTTCCTTCAGTTTCATCTCTGCAGCAGTAGTTATATTATTGGTCTTGTCTCCATAATAACAGTCATAATGACCTTCAACACATATACGACCAACAACTTTGTTTCGGTTTTCTACTGTTACCATATTTCTACACTTCTCAATAGCAGCCTCATATAACTTGGCCTTTTCATACAAACCATGTATTTCCTTACAAGCTTCCACACTTAGATTATTAACATCAACCGTTACATTACCGCCGGAACATTTCACTTTTTTATCATTATCAGTTTGCCCTTCAACATCAACTTTTTTACACAAATAACTTTGCAATACTGTTGCAATGTTTAATTTATCAATATCTTTTGCCAAAGCTTTACGATACCCGTCATCTTCACAACGATTAGCATAATATGTACCTTCCAAGAAATCATCTTTTGCTTGTTGCTTTTTATTGTATGCACCCGCCCCAGCAGCCGCACCAATTGAAGCACCCAAAATCGCACCACCAGGAACCGCGACCACCGCAGCATTCTTGGTTTTATTCATCAATGAAAAATCAAACAAATCTTTGCTGCAAGTAAAAGACGTCCCAGCATTTTTCCAAACTTCTGCTTTGACATCTTCATTACCACCGAACCACCATTTACTGGTAATCAGTTCATCTTTGTTATACGCAGCGACACGAATTAAACATTCTGCATTTTTCGCATCCCAACGCGCATAATGCCCACGCTTTCCATCATATTGTGCATCAGTATTAACCTTTGCCCCCTGTGGACGAGCCTTGCTTAAACTGTTATCTTCTGCCTTGTTATAAGCACCAACTCTTTGATTATATTCAGTATTTACCTCGTCATTCAAAGACACCGCAGCAAAAGATTCACCATAGGTATTTCTGTCCAACAATAAACAAGTATTTTCAGCCTGATTAGGTGTCAAACCAGTTTTGCGCAATACAAAGTTATAATATTCTGGTTGAACAACGCGCGAATTAAAATCAAGCCAAACATCGTTTGGGTCGTTATAAACATTTCTGCAATCGACACGAACCTCACGAACACACTTGTCAATTTCAGTCTGACACAAACGCATTCCTGTCATAATAGAATTACGGACATTTTCATCGAACAAATCGTTGATACCGCCTTGAAGTGCACCATTATTAACACATTGCGTAATATCTTCCATACACATCGCAATTGTATAAGTAGAATTTTCCACCTTGCCATCAGGACAATTACTTGGCTGTGGTTGCGGATTATCCGGATGATCTGGATTATTCGGATGGTCTGGATTATCCGGATTATCAGGTTTCACAGGAACCGGTTGAACATTTATGCCTGTATTATCAGCCCCCACAGGTGTACCAACCGTGGTCACAGCAGGATTACCCAAAGTAGTAATACTTGTCGTCGGCATTGTTGGCATACGAGGACTAAGTGCAGCAGACATTTTGCCACCACCACGACCATTTTGCGCAGCATACGCCATCCCACACGCCACCAACACAGCAACGCTTATTACCGTTTTTCCGCATAAATTCAACATTTTCATAGTATTTCTCCCAAATTCCTATAAGATTATTATATCACATACAGCGCACTAAAAAAAGTTTTTTTTAATTATTTTTCATAAAATATTTAAATTTTATATAATTCTTGACAAATTATAATTATTGTCTATAATAAGAGTATGAAAAAAGCACTAGATTTTTTTAAACAAAACCCTTTGGTCGTCAAATGGACGGCGTGGTATTTTTTCGTCCTTTGGCTTATTTTGCGATTTGTTTTTAATTTCGATATGTTTTCGCGCGTATATTGGTGGCGTTTTTTTCACGCAACCTTTCACGGTTTTGCAGGACTGGTCTTTTGTGCATTAGTCTATAGTGCGATACCTATTTACATCGCTTCGGTATTAACTGTGTATCGTAAAAAAGAACTTTTAATCAAAATTCCTTGGTTTGAAAAAATAAAAAATCTGTTTTCTTCAAAGGCAAAAACCAAAGAACCAGAACCAGTAAAAGAAGAAAAAGAAGAAACCAAAGAACCAGAATACCCCAGTGATTTACCCAGTGAATTGCGTGTTCCATATATGCGCGCAAAAAACCACTTGCCATTAACAAGTGGCGTATCAATATACAACAAACGCACATCAGAAAAACCAGTTCTACAACAAGACACTCAAAGCGCAGAAGAAAGCCCAGCTATGCCTATACCAATGGATTTTGACCTGGGCGATACCATAAACGAAACCCCGAACGATTCGGTCCCGACTTTCACAGATATAAACTTTGATATTCCTATTGCTACTGAAAAAGAACTGGAAAATAAAACCACAAAATATTTCAAATCTCATGACATAGAATTTGAAACATACAAACAATTCGTCGCCACAGAAAAATACGTGATATACGAACACAGCGACGAAGATTTTTGGATAATGGACGGCGAATCTTGGTTTGCAGCCGGCAAACAAATCGATTCCCCAATACCAGAATTAAAGAATTTAGCAAAACAAAACGGTTTAACACCTGTGCTTTATCTGGCATCACAAAACATTATGGATTTTGAAAACATAGTTAAACAATTTTCAGATGACGGCATCCGCGTAATCACTAAATTGGAAGAATTGAATTAAAACTTTATTTCTGTGCAACGTTCGTCTGTAAATTCGTCGTCTTGCCATTTTTTGCAAGAACGTTTAGAAAACAAAGACCACTTTGTTTTTTCACATTGACGTTTAGAAACACATCTTTTGCAAACACCAGTTTTCGCATTATAATCAGTCGTAATTTTTTCTTGGTAATTCCATTCATTAGCATAATATTCCCCATGTGTCGGCGTATTATTGGTTTGTTGCGCCGCTGTATCTGCAACCATTTGTTTATTTGCCTGTGCAGATCTTATTGCATCAGTCGCCACAGCAGCAGTAGCCGCCCCAAAACCCGCAGCAGCAATAGCAGCACCTGCCCCAACTGATAAAGCCGCAGGAATTGTAGTCGTAATAACAGCGGTTGTACCGATAAGAGCAGCAGCACCTATCTCTCCGACAACGGTCGCTGTGACACCAGCAAGAGCCCCAGCCGCAAGTGTAGTAGTTGTAGTGGTAGCAAATAACGCACCTATCGCTCCTCCTGCTATTGCGCCTGCGGCACCACATGTGAATATTGTCGCAACTATGATTATGGCTACAATGATTATGCCCGCTACAATCTTTGCCCAAAGGGCTTGACCAACTGGGGCTTTGGCAAATGCCGACAATGCCGCCATACCTGTACACGCTTCATTTGCAGCAGCTGCGGCAGCATCTTCACCGTTTAATTTCAAATTTTCTGCCAATCTTCGTTGTATTTTTACCAAATCACTTTGCATCTTTGCTGTTAATTTATCATATTTACGATAATAATTATCTTTGGCTTGTTTCAGCGCGGCAGTTGCTATGTTTTTGCGAACCGTATTAGACAATTTTGGAAAACGAACTTTGTTTTTCGCAAACCTGTCCGTTACACCTTTGACTGTGCGCCCAGTAATACAATATTGAACCATATTATCAGTTTCTACTGATTTAATGACATTATTTATATCGTTTTGTAATTGTTTTAATTCGTCCAGAACTTTTTCTCGCTCTGCCTGAGTTATTTCAATATCTTTCTGTTCATATAATGCATTAATATAACTTTCGATATCAATCATACCATCGTCTGTGATTTCCACACTTTCCCATTTTATAACACCGCTGATAACCCCAGCGAACGGGGCAACATAACCCAATTCTTCACTTGTTGCATTTTTATTACGTCCCAATTCATAATCAGAAATTTTATTTACATCATCTCTGCAATCAAACCACTTAAATCCTTTGGTAGAATCAGGAGATGTGGTAGAATATTGACATACTTGATATTTCAAAGATTGTGACCCGATATTTGTCCCCAACGCATATTGCGCACAAGATTCATCATCACCACAAACCTTGCTCATCGCATCTTCAACGGCAACTTCACAAGTAGCCAACATTTCATTATCGATATTCAAAATAATACCTTCGACCATCTGGGCGATTTCATCATAAATAGCATCACCCTTGACTGCTGTTTCGCCATAAACTTTTTGACATCCCACCAGTTTATCATATGGGCACATCCGCATAATTATATTTGTGTCTAAACCGATACATTGTGAATAATCAGCCCCACATCTGTCTTCGCTTTGCAGACAAGATTTCATCTCTGCTGTACAAGAATCAACGCGCATCGCAGAAAGTTTAGCCAACACAGATGGCCACAATGTAGATTTTTCAGGTTCATCATAACTGCCCCCCGTAGCAGCAAGACACGGTTCCAATTCTACTTTGCACAATGATTTTACAGTTTCAGGGCGCGTCAAACACATATCATACGAATCGGTTCCATTTATATTTTCTTTGCACGCATTAACGAAACAATTTGAAATTTTATCAAGACATGAATTTCTGAGATTTGATTCAGATTTAGATTCTGCTAATTTAATTTCATACGCAGAATTTTTCAAAAAACTTTCCCAAACTTTATCTTTGACATTAACACAATTATACAAAACTTTTTCACAAATTAATCTTTTAGATTCCAACATATCCATAGTTGACGTGGCTATCTTTATCGATGTATTTTCCCCGACTATTTCAACAGTATTTTTTACACCACCATACACGCTTTCTTTGGCCACAGTATCAACACAACCAGTAAAATCATTACCACATTCTGCATCCACCTGCATACATTTTTTGAATTCAGCCGTACATTGCCCCAAATTATATTTATTAGATTCGCTGTATTGATTCAATGCCGCATCACGAACATTTTTTTGCGCTGCTGCCAAATTAGAACGCCCTGCACGTGCTTTGTCTTTCAAAGCATTTTCATACGCAGCACAATCAGATTTAACTTTTTGCGCATACATATTTTTTATTAAATTCATTTGCGATTCGCATTCTGGCAATTTTTCAGCGCATAACTGATGCATCTTGGCGCGCAATTTATCACCAAATTCATCAACCGAAAAAGAATCTTCACTATCGTCATCATCTTCGTCTTCATCAAAAACGTCAGCCAACAATTCTTTTTCACGTGCGCCAAGTTTTACTTTTTCAACACCCAAAGTATTTAATTTTTCACTTTGCACATAATCTTGTTGAATCTGTTTTAATTGTTCGTTTAGTTCTTTGATTTTATTACTGCATTGGCAACGTCCCCCAGAACCATTATCCAAAACACATCCCATATCCATACAGGCATCATATTTTTCCTGACACGGTGAAGATTTACTTTCGATTGCCCCAGCAACTTTGGTCCCAGCATTCACAGCACTTTGTTTACGCGTTGCACAAACCCCAGGCAACACAAACATTGTCATAAGAAAAATTGAAAAAAATATTTTTGTAATTTTCATTTTAATTTCCGAATTTTATCTCTTCACATTTTTCTTGTTCATCACCCCAAAGTTTGCACCAATTACTTTTTGTCTTTTCACATTTCTGAGTTCTTTCGCATTTTGTACAAATCATTCTTTGCATATCAAAAGTGGTCGTAACTACACGTTTGAAATTATATGTTGATTCAGATGAAGTCCCAACCAAATTACCATCACTATTTCTTTCGCGTTCAATTTTCTTTTTTGCAGATTTGCCGCCCAGTTTACCTGAGAAAGCAGCATTTTCACCGATTTCAATACATTTTCTGCGTGCAGAATCTTGAACATCCAAATGGAAATTTGCATCTTCTATTTCCGCCAATCTGTTATGTAATTTTTCTTGTGATTCGACATAAGTTTGAATTATCTCGTCATATTTCTTGGTGTAATTTTCTTGTGCTTTTAACAAAGCCGCATCTATAATTGCTATTCTTGCAGATTGTGTAATGTTTGGATAAGTCGCCCTATTTTCATTACCAATAACTTGTTCAAAACCACCCTGCATAGTTAAACCTTCGACTTTACGTCCAGTCATACAAAATTGCACCTTTGGGTCAGACTCTATTGTGGATATTGCATTTTTAATCAAAACACTTAATGCACCAATTTCCGTTTTAATCTTGGATTTTACTTTGTTATCAACATAGGGTTCAAATTCCACAGAATCCATATATTTATCACCAGAAATAATTCCAGAATTATCTTTTAACCACGATATTTTTTCCCAATCTATCAAACCTGTTATTACCCCAGAAAAAGCATGTCTGTCATTTCTAGTTTTTGACAAATCACTATTACGAAGAGTTTTACCTAGTTCTTTATCAAGAATTTCATCAACACTGGTCTTGCAATTAACATATTTGTCACCATCACTTTCACAAAATTTTATTTCCAAAGACCGCGCCCCAGTTCCTTCATCAACCAACAGACCATTACAATTTTCTGTATCACCACAAACTTTTAACATTGCTTCATCAACAGCATTTTGACACGCCGTCATCAACGAAGATTCAACATTTAACAAAACCCCCTGGGCCGTGGCAGCAAGCGTTTGTTCCACAGTTTCTTTTTTATTTCCATATTCACGATAACACGCGGTTAATTTATCAGTTGGACAAATTGCAACAACATCATCAACATCCAAACCGATACATTTTGAATAATCTGCGCCACATCTGTCATCATCTTGGATACAAGATTTAAATTCACTTGTACAAGCATCGACGCGCATCGCAGACAACTTTGCCATCACACCAACCCACAATCTTGATTTTTCAGGTTCATCATAACTGCCCCCTGTGGCTTTCAAACACGGTTCTAATTCTATTTTACAAAACGATTTATAATTTTCTGGGCGGGACAAACACATATCATAAGACCCCTTGTCATCATTGACATCAAAATGTTCACGACAAGATTTCACATAACATTGTGTAATATTTGCTAAACAATTTCCGCGAAGATTAGATTCTGTGTTTGCTTCTGCAGTTTTCAAATCAAACGCTGATTCTTTCAAGAAAGCATCCCAAACATCATTTTTAACATTTTCACATTTATTCAAAACATCTTCGCAAATTATTTTTTTTGCTAACAAATTATCAACCGTAGAAGCAGATATTTCCAAACTTGTTAACCCATTATCAATAACAACCTTTTTTCCAGCATTATCTACATTTTCATTTGCAGACAACATAACACATGCACCAAAATCATTTCCGCAACCCGCAGTTGTTTGCATACACTTTTTCAATTCGCGTGTACATTGCCCAAGTCCATATTGATTAGATTGTTCATATCGTTTCAATGCTGCGTTACGAACAGATTTTTCAGCGTCCGCCATCTTTATTTTTAATTCGCCACTCTGTTTTTTAATACTGTTTTCAAAAGCCACACAATCAGATTTAATTTTTTGCGCGTATAATAATTTCAACATCTCTTGCAAAGATTTACATTTTTGAGGTGTTTGTTCCATACACATACCATCTGCCGCCACATACAAATCATCACCATGCTTATTTGAAATATCATCTGTATCAAAATCATCTTCTGGTTCTTCGTCATCTTGGGACGCAAACATTTTATTCCAATCATCACGCGACAAAGATTTTTTGCCTTGCGCTCTGTCAGATTTTCCCAACGCATTATTCGCAGCATTTATAACGCTATCACTTGCACCACCCATATTAACAAAATCAGCACCATATTGTGCGATATTTTCTGCTTTTTCATCACGCGCCATTAAATCATTTAATTGAACGGAAAGATTTGCATGTTTATTACTGCATTGGCAACGTCCACCCGCGATATTTTCAACCATACAGAAAGTATCCATACAACCGAAATAGGAATTCTGACATTCTTCATCAACCAAAGTATTTGTTGTGGCAGAAACAATCTTGGTATCAGTATTCATAACATCTTTTGATACAGTTTTGCGCGCACCATATGCATCAAAATGCAAGGCGACCAAAGCCATAACAAAAATTAAGGCATTATATTTTCGCAAAACTCTCTCCTGATATAATCAAATATATTATACCACTTTTTGATATTTTATAAAAATAAAAAATTCCCCAACAATGGGGAATTTTTATTACTCGGTAGGGCTTTGTGCATTTTGAATCATAGTTTCCAAATTAGGTCTTGGCATTTGTATTGTTTCCGGAGTTCCCAATTTACCAGTTTGATCCCATTTTCCGCAATAACTAGTATGAGATCTTTCACAATTAAACTCCTTTGGTGTAATTGTACACACACTAGTAGACTCATCATAACTTGCCTCATACCATACCAGCTGCTTTCTACCCGTATTACGTCCATTATCAACGTCAAAGAAATATTGTTCACCATACGCACAAAAACCACCGCCTCTATGCCTATTGTTACATTCCTTGACCTTTTCTGTTTTACATACTACATTATCATTAGTTCCAACCCCAATAATATTATAATCTCTATCTCCCGGTTTATCACCTCCCCATGTTCCGTTATATTCGTTTGTATTTTTTTCTTTATTTTTAAGGAAAGCTTGTTCCGCACAATTACAACGATTTTTGGCGTGAAGTTCTTCAGCTTGGGCAGCAGTTATGTTTGTCAAGCGCGCTGAAACCATATCTGTCAAAGCATCTAATTCTGGACGCAAATCAGATTCTGCCCGTTCATATTTTTGCTTCAACAATTGCAAAGCTTTGTCCCTGATTATGTCTTCATAAGAAGTCAAAAGATTTGTATATCCCTTTTGTTTAGAAGTATTATTTACAATAGATTTACCATTAAAACCACGTTCGTTTCTGCCGTGCATACATTGGGATACGACTTTATCTTGTTCCATAACTTTGATTTTATTGTTCACAACTCTCGTTAAACCAGCCAGTAAATCCGTGATTACTGCATCGTCTTTTTTTACATAACCAGGAGATTGTTGTTCAGACTGTTGTTCAGACACAAGATATTCAAATTTACCATTTTCAACACCAACAGCGTTTATATTCACACGATTTGTAATTTGCGCTGTTACTTCACCCTTTAAAATTTCAGATTGTTTAAATCCATTAGCATTATTTGAACACTCGCTAACATCGGAATACCCATCTGGACACAACATTGGTTTCAAAAGACCATCAAATGAAATACTTCCCAATTCCAAACCATCGCAAGTATCCGCATCACCACAAACTTTTACCATTGCGGCACGTGCTGCATTTTCACATTGCGTGGCCAGCGCATCATTAATTTGCAACGCATAACCTTGGGCGATTTCAGCAATATATCCCCTAACGGTACCAGCATCATTTTTTTCCATACATGCTGTTAATTTATCAACTGGACACAAATCCGCGATTGAATCTGGCGTCATTCCAACACAAGTCGCAAAATCAGAACCACAAATTCCTTCAATACAATCTTTGACTTCTAATGTGCAAGTATCAACACGCATAGCGTTCAACATAGCTTTGACCCCCAGCCATAATCTGGAACCATCTAAATCAGTCAAAGAACCACCTGTGGCTGCCAAACACGGATCTAATTTAACCTTGCATAAATCCACCAATAATTCTGGTTCAGACAAACACATATCATATTGTCCCATTTCACGAGACGGATCAAATTGAGCCTTGCATCCGCTTTGGAAACATTGTGCAACATCAGTAATACAATTTTGGCGCAATTTATCTTCCGCAACTAATTCTGCAGATTTTAATGCTGGCGCTGCTTCTACCAAGAACGCATCCCAAACTTTGTCTTTGACATTAACGCAATACTTCAAAACTTCATCATCACAAATTGGTTTTTTGGAATTTAATTGGTCTATGGTCGATGCCGCCAATTTAATTGAAGATAAAGTTCCTTTGATTGTTGTCTGTTTAGCTTTTTTAACTGATTGCCCAGAACTTTTTACATTTTCCGCCGCAGCCAATGTCACACACCCAGAATAATCATCACCGCACCCCGCAGTCTCTTTCATACATTGCGCATATCTGATTTGACATTGTCCAAGACCATATTTGTTTTGCTCTTGATATTTATCCAGCGCAGCATCACGCAAAGCCTTTTCCGCAGCCTGTAATTTTTGAGCGCTTGCGTTTTTTTGCTGTTTCAAACTATTTTCATACGCCATACAATCAGATTTAATTTTCTGGGCATATACATTTTGCAACATCTGCAAAGAACTTCTGCATTCCGTTGGCATTTGCCCCAAACACATCTTGGCAGAACTGGTATACAAAGCCTTACCTGTTTTATCAAGTTCTGTCGAAGACGAAGTCATATCCAACGCATCAAATAAATCTTCGCTATCTTCACCAAAAATATTATTGTTCCACGCAGACAAATCCAATGTTCTGACTTTCTTTTTTGACTCTTCTTCTTTGTTAGTTACTTTATCAGCCGCAGCTTTGGCATTTGCAATAATCTCGTCCGCAGTATCCCCCATATTAATACGTTCGACACCTTCGGTAGCCATAGCATAACTTTGTTCGTCCAATTTCAAAATATCTTCTTGAACCTTGTCTAATTCGTTAATTTTATCACTGCAACGACATCTTCCACCCGAAGCATTATCCAGCATACAGAAAGAATCCATACATCCATAAAAGGCATCTTGGCATTCCTTGGAAATCAGAGTGTTTTCAGCAGCCCCTGCAACCTTGGTGCCAGTATTTATAACTTTCTGTGTTGTCGCAGCGCGTGCCGACACCGTCTTTTGTGGTGTTGTTGCCGTTGTAGGTTTTATTGCAGAACGACCAACAGTCGCACTTCGTGTTGTTTGTTGACGCGTCGCAGAACGAGCCGTTTCAATCGGCGCAGCAGCCTTTGCATTTTCTGTTCGTGTACGTGGACTAACCGCTGCCAAAGCCGACATTTCCGCCACACAAAGCGACACAGACAAAGCAGCGAACAACCATTTACGCATGTAAATCTCCTTATTCTCTCTTAACAATTTTATCATAAAACCAGGCACAATACAAATAAAAAAACCGCCCAAACGGGCGGTTATATCTTTCATCAACAACAAATTATTTACCTGTTGAACGACGTTTAACAGCAACTGCTTTTTTTGCACCTGTTGCCTTTGGAGCCGCAGCTTTCTTTTCAGCAGCAACTTTTGTTGCCTTGGCAGCTTTTGGAGCCGCAGCTTTCTTTTCTTCTGTTGCTTTTGCCACAGGTTCTTCTTTTTCAGCAGCAACTGTTTTTGGCGCAGCTTTTTTAGCATTTTCATCGCGATCAACCAATTCAATAATTGCCATTGGCGCAGCATCACCATAACGGAAACCAGCCTTCAAAACGCGAGTATATCCACCTGGACGTTTTGCATATCTTGGTCCCAACACAGCAAACAATTTTTTAACTGCTTTGTCAGAATTATTACCCAATTCAGATGCAGTCAAACGACGATTTGCAACCGTGTCAACCTTTGCGCGAGTAATCAATTTTTCGACTACACTGCGTAAATCTTTTGCCTTTGGCAAAGTAGTTTTTATTTGTTCTTTTTCAATCAAATTCTTCGCCAAACCAATAAACAAGGCTTTGCGAGCGTTTGTATCGCGATTAAAAGTGCGACCTGCTTTCATATGTCTCATCGATTACTCCTTTTGTTTTCCGCCCTGGTTTCACCAGGGATTTTTTTGAGACGCCACAACCAAAAAATTCTTTCTGAATTGTGGATTTTTTTGTTTTTCTTGCTCACACTCCTATCAGAGTGTAAGAAAATTGTACTTATCGAGAAATTAAATTATGCGATGGTATTGGAAGCGATTGACGTTTTGAAGTGTAGTTGACCTACATAAAAAACGGCAATCGCGACAAGACCACACAGAATTTAATTTATTTGTATGGGTCTTCGTATTTCTTGGCCAATTCCGCGATATTTTCTGGTGGCCAACCTGGTACTTCCATACCCAAAGACAAACCCATAGCTTCTAATTGAGCCTTGATTTCGTTCAAAGACTTACGACCAAAGTTTGGTGTTTTCAACATATCATTTTCTGTCTTTTGAACCAATTCGCCCAACCAGTTAATCTTGTCATTTTTCAAACAATTTGTTGCACGAACAGACAATTCCAATTCGTCAACATGTTTTAATAATTTTGGATCAAATGGCAAAACATCTTTTGCTTTTTCTTCATCATTTGTTGCGCTGATTTGTGCAGGGTCTTCAAAATTGATGAACACATTCAATTGATCTGTCAAAATACGAGCAGCAAAAGCAATCGCATCTTCTGGCGACACAGCACCATTTGTTTTCACAGTCAATTCCAATTTATCATAATCTGTGCTTTGCCCAACGCGAGTTGGAAAAACATTAGACGCAACATTCAAAATCGGAGAATAAATTGAATCAACTGGGATAGTTCCCAAAGGCAAATCTGCAGCATTAACAGATGCAGGAACATAACCACGACCAGATGCCAATGTGATTTCCATATCCAATGTTGCACCATTATCCAAAGTGCAAATTTCAGCATCTTTGTTCATGACTTCGACATTACCAGATGTTTCAATCATCGCAGCAGTTACAACCGCTGGACCTTTGACTTTCAAAGTTGCTTTGTGTTGACCTTCGGTCAAAGCTTTGAAATAAACACCTTTTAAATTCAAAATAATATCAGTTATATCTTCGCGAACACCAGCCAAGCTGCTGAATTCATGCTGAACGCCATCAATTTTAACATAAATTGGTGCACATCCTTGCAAAGAAGACAACAAAACGCGACGCAATGCTGTTCCCAAAGTTAAACCAAAACCTTTTTCCAAAGGTTCCGCAACCAAAGTTGCAATATTAGGATTATTTTCATCGACTTTGATATTCAATTTTTTTGGCTTAATCAAAGTCATCCAGTTTTTTTCAATCATTTTTATACTCCATCAGGCTTAGTTTATTATTTTCACCAGATTCACGTGTTTTTTCTTCACGCGCCCGCAGATTTTATAATAAAATTTTGGAAAAGTCAATTATTTTAGCGTCTATGTAAAACACTTGTGTTTAATCTTCCCCGTGTAATAAAATCAGGAAAAGAGACGATATTTCCATTAGCATATTTAAGGTTTATCGGAGCCAAGAAACACGGCACCGTTTCACCAGACGCCCAAGTTGTCCCTTCGCCATTTGTAGTATACCCAGCCGCACATGTTGAACACGATGCCTGCCTTGTTCCAGAAAACGAACCTTTTGGACACACTGGCGCATTACTGCACGATAAATTTTCCGTATCACAATAATGTCCAGCCAGACAAGTTTGACATTGATTATTATTTAAACAATACCTTGATGGACATGCAGAACAAGCCTCTGCCCCAACACCATCGTTCATATTAAAAGTCCCGCTTCCACACATTTCGCACCAATCAGTATCTGGTGCAGTTGGTTGCGGCGTCTTGATATAACTGACAGTAGTTGCATGAACGACTGGATTATCAGATAAAACCCACGCAGCATTTTCTGTTTCACTGGTTACATGCCATTGAACAACAGAATTATTTTTACACTTGCTGCCATTACCGCCAAATTTTAATTGCAAACCACACGCAGTTCTTCCTGTATTGCCATCTATATGAACAAGTTTATACAAATCCGTATTAACAGTATTAGTATAAAAATTATGCATTGTCCCAGAACAACTTCTGCAAACATTATGACTGTCCAGCCATTCGTTTATTCCTTGACAATCTGTGCAACCATTTCCATTAGGATTCATATACGGCGTATCCCCAGAACAGCTTACACAAACACCATCTACAACTGTTTGCCCCACCCCATCACACGCGACACAACCATTATGGTTTTCATTTGCATAAGGGGTCGAACCAGTACACCGCATACAAACATCTTCTGTTGTAGCATAATAAGGACCACTATTACAGGCGCTACACCCTGTATGATTTTCATTCGCGTAATAAGCATCATCTGGACATTGGGTGCATTGCCCATTATTCATATAAAAATGCCCTTCACATTCAGGAACACAATCGGTATGTCCAGGGTTAGCCCCCCGTCCACTTGGGCAAGAAAAACATTGTGATTGACCGATAGTCTGGGCAACTTTTCCATGTGGGCAAGGTCTTTTTTCACACGGATTTCCCGGACAATAATAGCCCTCAGGACACGATTGGAAACCATTACCTTCGGCATAAGTTCCAGGCGTGCACCCATCGGGCAAATCTGGAATAACAACACCGCCACCACCCGGGACTGTTCCACCACCCCCTATTTCAGCGGCACACGCCACATTATGAAAAGCACACAATGTGAAAATCATACACAGCGAAAAAAAGAATTTTTTATAAAACATATCTTCCCATCGCAAAGATTGTACCACAAAACATATTTTAAATCAAATTATCCTTATATAAAAAAACAGGTCACCCAGACGGTGACCTTTTAATTAACCAAAATTGGTAATTAAACACGACGGACTTTCTTTGGACGGCACCCGTTGTGTGGAATACGTGTCGTGTCTGTAATAGATTGAACTACCAATCCTGCATTTGCCAAACCACGAACAGCAGATTCACGACCTTGACCAATACCGCGCATCAAAACATCAACTGTTTTCATACCCATTTCAGCAACTTTTTTACCAACTGCATCTGCAACAACTGTTGCCGCGTATGGTGTTGATTTTTTTGCACCTTTGAAATTATTAGCCCCAGCGGTTGCCCATGTCAAAACAGCACCGCTTTGGTCTGTGATTGTTATACGTGTATTATTATTTGTCGCGACCACATGAGCAATACCATGTGATACTTTCTTTACAACTTTCTTTTTTGATTTTGTAACTGCCATTTGTGTTTTCCTTGTTTAGATGTCTTCAATTAACTATCGTGTTAATCTCTACCCAATTAATTTTATTTACCCTTGGTTGCGGATCCAGCAACAACTACGCGTTTACCCTTACGAGTTCTTGCGTTAGTTTGAGTGCGTTGACCACGAACTGGTAAACGGTTACGATGACGAATGCCGCGATATGTTTTCAAATCTTGCAAACGTTTAATATTCATTGCAACTTCGCGACGAACATCACCTTCTACTTTGAAGTTTTGTTCAATATAATTTGAAATTTTGATAACATCCTCGTCAGTCAAATCTTTTGCGCGCAGACCGTCTTTCAATTTCAATGCAGAACAAATCTGTGCAGATTTGGCAGGCCCGATACCATGAATGTATCTTAACGCAATTTCAATGCGCTTTTCGCTTGGGATGTTAACACCTGCTATACGTGCCATCTTTTATTTTCCTTTGTTTTTATTCCCAACAAGGGAATTATTTTTCCACTTGTCCCCCGAAGCCTTGGCAAAGGGGGATTCAACCTTGCATTCAAAATCCACACGTTTTTCGAATGCACCTGATTTTTACTGCGACCAATTTTATAATGCATCACAGCAAAAATCAAATCTTTATTCTAGCCGCGAAAACGACCTTTCTTTTGCCCGTTGTTCACGACACCTGTATATTTCTTTTCAACCAAATAAGATTTTATTTGATTCATAGTATCCAATACCACACCAGCAACGATTAAGACGCTGGTTCCACCAATCATCAAAGGCATTCCACCACGAGTATTCAAAATAATAGGCAACACACAAACAACTATCAAATAAACAACACCTATCGCCGTTGTTCTGGATACAACACCATCCAAATAGTGCATAGTTTGTTCTCCTGGACGAACACCTGGAATATATCCACCCATATTTTTCAAATTGTTGCTGGTTTCTTCGCTGTTGAAAACAACTGCTGTTTGGAAATACGCAAAGAACGCAATCAAAACAGTATAAAGCGCCATATAAGACCATGTCCCATAAGTGAAAAAGCCCAAAATGTTTTGAACTGTCAAATTTTCACTTTGCACAAAACGTTGTATAAACGCTGGCAACATCATAATAGACGAAGCAAACACCGGTCCCATAACCCCAGACATATTTACCTTAATCGGCAAATAAGAAACATTTGTATTCATAACGCCATTAGCCATCGCTTGACGAGGATACAAAATCTGAATACGACGTTGCGCTTGTTCCATAAATGCAATCAAAGCAACTATGCCAACAACAAAGCCCACTACCAAAGCAATCATCGCAGGAGACATTTGTCCAACGCCCGCCAACGAAAACAGCTTTGCAATTCCGCCTGGAACTTCTGCGATAATACCTGCAAAAATCAAAAGCGATGCACCCTGACCAATACCACGCGCTGTGATTTGTTCAGCCAACCACATAACAAACACTGTTCCACCAACCAAAGCAACTATGGCAGATAATTCAAACGAAAAACCTGGATTTGCAACAGCAGATATTCCGTTTACTGGCGCCATAGATTCCAAACTGCGCACGATTGCCCAACCCTGAACCACAGCCAACAATACCGCCAAATAACGCGTATATTGGTTGATTTTGATACGACCAGATTCACCTTCTTTTCTTAAATCAGTCAAAGATTTACTGGTAGCTGTCAACAATTGAATCACGATAGAAGCCGAGATATATGGGAAAATATTTAACGCCAATACCGACATACGAGATAGCGACCCACCTGAAAACATATCGAACATTCCCATCATACCATTGTCGCCATTAAACAAATGCAAAACAGCACTGGCATTAACACCTGGTAATGGAATGAAAGAACCAATACGATACACAATCAACGCACCCAAAGTAAACATGATGCGCTTTTGTAAATCAGTAAGGTTTCCAAAAATATTTTTCAAGAATCTCATGATATCTATCTTTTGTGATTAAAACGCACCTGCCCCTTTTAATCAAGACAGGTGTGTTTATATTAATTATTTAGATTGGATTTTTCCACCAGCCTTTACAATCGCTTCTTCAGCCGATTTAGACCATTTATCAGCAACGATATTCACCGCTGTTTTAATTGTGCCTTTGCCCAAAACTTTCAAACCATCCAATCTGCGATTCAAAATCTTTGCGTTCAACAAAGTATCGATATTGATTTCTTTTTTCGCATCAATCTTACCAGATGCAATGAATTTTTCAATATCACCCAAATTGATAGTTGCATATTCTTTGTGGAAAGGATTGTTAAATCCAAATTTTGGAAAACGACGCAAAATTGGCATTTGTCCACCTTGGAAAGTAGCCTGTTTACGAGAACCAGAACGAGCCTTTTGCCCCTTGTTTCCACGACCAGATGTTTTACCATATCCAGACGCCATACCACGACCAACGCGTTTAACATCTTTGCGTGCGCCGAAATTATCCATCAATGCATTTAATTTCATTTCTTTTTTCCTTTTTGTCCTATGACTATATCATTATAGTCCTTTTCGCACATAATTCAAGATTATGTACTCGGTTAATTTTGCTTATTTTGCTTCTGCTGGTGTTTCTAATTTTTTACCATCTCTGCCAGCAATGATTTCTGCAACTGTTTTGCCACGACGTGCAGCAACAGTTTTTGGAG
>CAMYYT010000013.1 GCA_947303585.1 uncultured Pseudomonadota bacterium
CGAACCCTCATCCGCGGTTTTGGAGACCGATATTCTACCGTTGAACTAAGCCCCTTTTACAACTTTTTTTACGCGCCGACCTCCATAATATACCACGGCAGTTTTTTGCCGTTTCATATCGATAATCGGTGAAAGCATAGCACACCAATATTAAAAATCAAGCGGAATTATTATAATCTTTTCAAAAAATTATCGCAAGCAAAAAAGTACTTCTTTTTCCCTTTTGAAAACATTTATATAATGTCTATACAATATTTTTGATTTTTTACTTGCACAAGGTAAAAAAAATTGTCTACAATCTCCACATATAAGGGTAGGAGTATCTGTTGGCAAAGATTGTAGAACCACCAGTTTTAACATCAAGAATACTGGCATTTATGCTGGCTGCGTCAGTCGTGGTGCTGGGGGTGTTGGTCGTGACATTGATAAAGATGGTTCCGCTTGAAAGACCAGAAGTGTTTTTTGTATCTGCGTCTTCTTCGTTGTCTAATGTGTCCATCAAAGGTATGGAACCAGACGCTGAAATAACCAAAAGTTACGAAGAAGGTTTTATTCGAGAATATGTTATTGCCAGAAATACACTGTACCAAAACACAGAAACTACTCGCAATAATTGGACAAGAATAGTGAAACCTTGGTCAAGTTCTGATGTTTTTGCCAGTCTGACAAAAACAAATCTTTATCAGATTTACACCCAAGAAAACCAATTACAGCCAATTGAATGCAATGTGTCTTTTTCAAGTGTGGCAAAAACCCGTCGAGACTGGGTTGTGGAATTCGATTGGATTTGTAAAAATAATAGTGGACAGAGTGTCAAAAAAAATTATACGATAGTAATAAAATTAAAATCTGATATATCCAAAGATGAACCAATAGAAGATTTATCTAGATTGCGTATTAATCCACTTGGAACCCAAGTGACATATTACGAAATCATGGATAAAAATCGTAATGGTGCAAAAGGCGAAGACCCTTTGAATTCGGATTTGGCAGATATGTAAAAATAAAAGAAAGGTAAGGATTGAAAACATGACTTTGATGAAAACATTTGCTTTTAATGTGTCTATGTTGGCAGTGCTTTGCTGTATTACCCCGTTGTTTGCAGAAGATATGGTTCAACAAGCGTGGGATAATCCAGTTGCTAATATGGCACCTGGTTCAATAAAGCCTGGTTATGCGAATCTTGCCTGGTCTACTGGAACAGTGCTACCCATCAAAACACGCAGGGGAATGGCTACTTTGATATCTTTGCCAAAGGGCGAAAGAATTGCTGATATCGTGTTGGGTGATGATTCTTTGTTTGATATTGCTGATGACGGGGATCAATTATATGTGACGCCCTATTCTGATAATGCTGGGAACGATACAAATATGATTGTGACTGGACAATCTGGAAATAAATATATTTTCTATCTTCGTTCGTATCCTGTTAATTCCAGTGAAATTACTTATTCCCAAGTAGATATTTCTGTTGATGGTGGTGGCAATGTAATGCCTGCATCGGGTAATGTATCTAGCGGGAAAATGGGGTCTGTGATGAAAAAGTCTTCACAAAAGACATCTACTATTGGTGTCGATGGCGAAGATTATGGTTGGATAAAAACCATGAAAATAGACCCATCAGAATTTCGTTTTGATTTGGATATATTTGTTCCAAATCCTGATGATTATGTAATTGCGCCTGAACGCGTATGGCGCGACAGAATATTTACTTACATCGATTTCGGAGACAAAGTTATCTCTATGACACAAAGACCTGTGGTTTCGTTGTTGGTCGAAGGTGGAGAAAGCCCTGTTAGTTTCCGTACAGATGGCGAAGATGGTCGTTTGTTAATTGTAGAAGCTGTGGGTGATATGGTTTTGCGCAGCGGGCAAAGAATTGTATGTATCAAGAAACGCGAAAAACCTTTCTTGATTGCCGACACCGCATCTGTGATGGCTTTGGCAGAAGCTAATGTTGCTCAATCTTTGGCAGCAAACCAATCTTTGAACGAAATTGCTTATGCTGATGAACAATATGCTATCAACGAAAGCATAAATGATTACACCGCTAGTCCAACAATGATTTATAACCAACCAAATCCTGTGTTATATCCAGCTGTGCCGACATCAATCGAAACAGGAATGGGAACACAATCACGTTCAACTTCGGGTTCATATTTACCGCAAACCAATATTCCTTTGATTAACAGCAATCAATCGGGGGTTGCGATAGAATTAAAGTCTGACACTTCTTTGAAAGAATTGAATGATTATTGGTTGGATTTACTGGATAAATTTAGTGGTGATGATGGCGTTGGCATTTTAACGCCTTATCAAAACAAAGTATTTTTTGCTGTGGACGAACAAGGAGTTGGTGATTTAGGTTCTAATTCCACCAGTGCACGTCTTTATCGTTTACGAATCGGGCCTTTGTCTGATATAGATACAGCACAACAAATATGTGATAAATTATCAAAGTTTAATAACACGGAATGTTCTGTGGTAAGGATGCAATAAACAATATGAAAAACATAAAACAGCAATTTCAAGATTTTCGTTCTGATACCCCAAAACACATTCAATGGTTGTTGTTGGGTATTGCTTTTATAGTTGTTATCATATTGTTAACATTGTTGCTGTATCACAAAAAACCAGTTTCGGAAGATTTGACTCCAAAAACACCAGAAGTAAAAGTCGAACCAAAAGAGATTTCTTTTGGCAATGTAAAAGTTGGTGATAAAGTCGAAAAAAAAATAGTTATTACTACTGATATGCCAATAGCTTTTGGCGATGTTGGTTTACAAGAAAAAAATTCCGATATACAAGTTATTTCTTCTTGTTGGGATTATGTAGCTTCAACTTGTGATATAAGGCTATATTATAAACCTACTTCTGCACAAGTGGTTTCTAATACTGATTTAATAATACCATGGCACCAAGGCGATGATGATTTTGAACAAAATGAAATTGTGAAAATCACATACGGCGCTTATGAAGAAAAAAAGGAAGAACCAATATCAATCCCAGAACCAATTGAAGAACCGGAACCAGAACCGGAGCCTGAGCCATTGCCTTTACCAGAACCGCCAATAGATATTCCTAATCCTTTTGTACCAGAAACAGAGCCGGAGCCAGAGCCATTGCCATTACCAGAAGCACCTAAAAAATGTTCTGAATTTGCTTTTCCAGGATACGATGTATCAGGCAGACAAATTGGCTGGGTAAAACCAGAACGTGGTGCATATTATTTTTATCCTCTTTCTGACAAAGAATGTGCAACGCCAACGGGTAAATATGATTTTAACACAGGTATTATTACTTCGTTGAAAGATGGTTCTAAGATTGGGACTGATTCTGACCATATTGGGTACAGAAATGTCAGACAACGCGATTTAGTTTTGCCAAGTTTATCACACAAGAATTCTTCTGATAATGTCGCACGTCTTGAAAATGGAAAATTTGTGGGGGCGGAATGGGGAAAAACAAATAGTTTTACAAAAGGCTCTGAACGCAAAAATAGTTATCGTAAACACGAACGCAAAGGCACAAAAGCATTTGATAAGGATGCATTAAAAGGTTCTGCCTCAACTGGGGAATATATCGCATCATCAAAACCATACGACAGAACATTTATTTTACGCCAATTTAAACCTATACCAGCAACTATTGTATCCGAAGTGCGCGTAGACCCCAGTGTTTATGGTTGTAACAAAAAAGGACAATGCGACACAAATGGGACAAATTATAGCGTTCCTGTACGTGCAACAGTTGATAGAAACGTTTATTCTGATAATGGTCGCACAATAATATTACCCGCAGGAACGTTAATGATGGGGTATTTGGAAGGCGAAATTCCTGGACCTTATCAGACATTTGGGCGGATGAATATAAAATGGTATCAATTTATTCGTCCGGATGGTGTAGAATTTAATTTTAGCGAAACTGGTCAAGATCCATATTCTGCAGATGCCCAAGGTCGCATGGGGGTCCCAGGACATGGCAGCACAGATTATGTTGAACAAATGGTTATGCCGATATTGACAGCTTTGGTACCTGCGGCGGTTAATATGATTGCACCAATTACAGATACGGTTATAAATCAGATTGATTTAGACAATAACACTATTGTTCAATCTGGAACAATTCGTTCATCTGAAATGGCAAAGCAAGATATTATCAATACTTGGAATAAAATCACACAAAAATTAATAGTTGATGCCATTGATAATACTGTCCCACCATTTTCAATTGCCGCGGGGACGCGTATAAATGTATTTTCCCCAGTTGATTTAATCGTTACCTGTGGCGATCCACAAGAGGACGGTGTTGAAGATAAAAAATGTGCCATAATGGCATATGGTGAAGGTGCTAATAACGGTCGTCGCAATTGGTCTAGTTTGGCGGGTAAGGTAACATCTGCAAAAACAGAAAATGAAGCTGCTTGGGTTGGCCAAATTCGTTCGTTTAATTTGAATAAATATTGTGACTGGGATGGGTCAAAAGTAACCATCAAAGATGGGGATAGCTGGGTTCAATCTGGTTATGATTACAGAACTGTTTTAGCATACTGTGAATCACAGAATTATCAGGCGATAAATAATGCCAAGAACACTGCATACTATACAAATGTTCAACAACAAGCACAAAAGAAACAAAATGAATATGGTATCACTGGATATAGCTGGGATGATGCCAAAGGACTGACACCAGACGTAAGCACCCAAACAGAAGAGCAGCTTCAAAAATATAATGAAGAAATCTTGGGTTTGAAATATGATGACGAAGGTAATATTATAAATCCTTTCTCTGGGCAACAAAATTTTGAAGAAGAATTGACTTGTGAAGGTGGCGCGCGTTTCGATGAATATGGTTGCTGTCCGGGCGAAACATATACAAATATGGGCGATTCTTACATAGATGAAAACGGCAGTCATTTTGCTTGCTGTCCTGAATCTGATCCGGGCGGCGACTGTTTCCCGCCTATGCCATTAAATTAATAATTTTGAATCTAAGAAAAAATCTGCCATGGCAGATTTTTTTTATAAAATTGAACAAAACATCGATTCGTTTAACTTTGCATAAAAACCTATTTCGTATCGGTTTTTCGATTCGTATTTCTATTTATAGTTGTATTATTTTACATAGTTCAATTTTTATTTTAATTTTTATTACGCCTTGAAAAAAAGGTAAAAAATCACAAAAAAAACAAAGGAGAAAAACATGTTAAAAAATACACTACAAACACCCGAAACATCAACATATGAAAAATTTCAAAATGTTGAACAACTTTGGTTTTGGTTTTTGTATTCAAAATCTGTAAGAAATGGATTCAGACCTGCTGGGGCGTCATCGCGCAGACCTTGCGAATTATTAGATGTAGAGACTTTGATAACCAAGCTTTATTTATGTGGCAAATTATCCGAAGAACAATTAAATGTTATGAAAAAATTCGGCGACAAAAGACGCGCGCCTCATCAATACATTTACAGCGAAAATAAATCTGCCGCGCTTTGGAAAAGTGCTATGGATATTCTTGAGATATATGCACGCAAAAAAGGTTGGCTGAACAATTAAAAATGTGTTCTGGTTTATGGATTTCCCGGGAGATAAATCAGAATATGTATTCAAAAGGATTTTATATGCAAATTTATATAGGTTTTTCTTTGAAAACTCATAAATTACACGCACGCATTTTATGTCGTAAATATAAACATTGTGCGCCAATAATAATAATTGCAAACCAAGCTATTATTTACCAATTCGTCAATCCTAAAAAAATAGTTGCTATAAATGTACGAAAACATGATTTACAACGGTTAAAAAAATATGGCTGGGTGTTTATAAAATATAACAAAGGTTTATCCAAAAAAGATGTTTCAAATATTCACGCATTGACTTGCGTTCAGTTTACTAAACGCGTTTGTGGTATAAAGAAAATAAACATACAAACACCTGATGCTTTGTTGCGATACTTAAACTAAAAATGCCCCAAAGGGCACCTTTATTTCGATGTTTTTTTGATTATGTACATTTGTAATATTCCAAACACATTAGATACAGTCCAATAAAGAACCAAACCTGCTGGCATCCACGCAAACATCACTGTGAACAAAATCGGCATCCATTTCATAACGCGTTGCGTTGATGCAGCGATATCATTTTTATTTCCGCTTGTTTTTGGTGTTTGTAAATATTGTTGCAACCACATTGTTGCGCCCATTAAAACAGGTAAGATAAAGTATGGGTCCATTACTGCCAAATCTGATATCCAAAGAAAATGCGCACTTCGCATCGGGACAGATATCAACAACGCTTTGTACAACGCAAAAAAGATTGGAATTTGAATTATCATTGGCAAACAACCAGACATTGGCGAAGTCTTGTGCGTTTGATAAATCTTCATCATCTCCATTTGCAAACGCGCTTTGTCATTAGCGTACAATTTTTGAACCCGCTGTAATTCTGGTTGCATTTTTTGCATCATCATCATTGATACATAAGATTTACGCGTCAATGGCCATATCAAAATACGCAATATCAAAGTCATTAAAATAATCGCTATACCGTAATTACCAACCAATGCAAAAAGCCAATTTATCATCCATAACATAGGTTGAGCAAAAAACCAGAACCATCCGTAATCCATTGTCTTTGCAATGCCTGGTATTTTATCTGTAGCAGCATTCAAAAGCGTTGATATACGCGGACCTGTGAATAAATAAGTTTTTACATCCACAGATGTATTCGGTGCAATTTTTATTGGTGCTGCATTAGTTTGCGCAAAATACAAATCGCCACTTTTCTTCAAACTGATAGTTTGGTCATTTGCATCAATTGATGCTATCGTTTCCCAATATTGTTCTGCAAAACCCAACGAACCACGAACAGTTGAATACGCTACTGATTTTTTATTTAATTTATTCCAGTTCGTATAATCTAATTTAGAATTAGCGTAAACCACACCACCTGTTTCCACCACGCCAGACATTTTTTCATTTGTGCTTTTTACCATCTGGACATACGGTGCAACATTGATTTCCGTGGCAGAATTATTTTTTATTGTGTCTGTGATTGTTATTGTATATCCTTCCACAGATATTTGACGCGAAAAATCAATTTTTTTGCCGTTATTCCATTTCATCAAATCGTTCACATTATTCCATTCTGTATTTATATTTGGAACAACTGTATCAGTCGAAACAAAACCAATTTCTATAAAATTATTTTCATCGTTTAACAATGCAACATTTTCATCAGAATGCCCATCTTTTTTGTGCTTTTTTAGTGCGATATTAGATAAACGCAATCCTTGGGCTGTAAAATCAATTTCATCTTTGAATATGTTTTGTTTTGTCGCATTTGATTGTTCAACAGTTATAGGCGCTGTGTTCACAACTTCTGTTGTTTGTGGCTTTATCCACACCCCTATTACCCACCATGCTAGTAAAAATATCAAAAGCCATTTAAAAAAACTGAATTTCTTTTCTGGTTTTTGTTTTCTTTGATTTTGCATATTTGCCCACTGAGCGAACCCAGAATTATTATCCAAATATTGAACCATTTTTCTTTCCTTAATTTTTTAAATTACGAATACATTTTCTTCTGTTTATAAACAAATTTATCAAATACAAACACACACCAAAAGTGATAAATATATCACCAACATTAAATATCGCTGGGAAAGTCCAAAGCCCACCAATATGCCATTGTATAAAATCTGCCACGGCGCCAAAACGGATTCTGTCAACCAAATTACCAAGCGCACCGCCGATAATAAACGCAATTGGCAACCGTTCATAAATTTCTGATTTTTTAAACAGATAATAAATTAACCATAAAATTATCAGGGCGGTCAAAACACTTAATATCATTGGTGCCATAGCATTAAATGCAGAAAACGAAACACCGCGATTCCAGACAAAATGTATATTGAATAAATTAGACAATCCATAGTCGCCACCGATAATATCGCGCCAAGATGCAATTACGCCATTAATATTACATTTTGCACAAATTACATTAGGGTCTAGAATCATATCGCCATATTTATTTGATAACAAATCTAGCAAGTATTTTTTTGAAAAAAAATCTGCAGTAAAAACTAACACTATAACTGCTATGTATTTCAAAAACTTTTTCATATATTAACTCCGTTTTCGAAAATATAGCAATTATAGATTACAAAAGCAAATAGAATATGTTTATTTCCCATCTATTGGCTTTTTGATGTTTTTATATCCGCCCATACGCATATAGCCCGTTAATGCGTCTATCTTGGGTTTTGCGATGCCGATATTTGATAATAATTCACTGCCCATAATCAAAGAAGATTCTACGATTTCTGGGGTTGCAGATTTTACACCCATTTTTAATAATTCTTTGGATGCGCGCAAACTGTGTACACGAGCAAATATTTTGACACGCGGCGCAAAAGATTTCAAAGTATTTACAATATCTTGAGCAACCACACCATCATTCAAAGATATAACAACTGCACGAGTTTTATTTGGTTTTAATCCCGCTGCACGTAATATAGATTCCTTTTTAGAATCGCCATAAATTACATTATATCCTGCTTCGCGTGCCATAATAACTTCGTCTACATTAGCATCAATTGCAACATACGAAATATTTTCTACGCTTAACATTTGTGCAACAATCTGTCCCATACGTCCAAATCCACAAATTACAACTTCAGGAGTATCATCATTTATTTTTTCTGATAATTTTTTGTTTAATTTTCCATTGGACATCCAACCTTTCTTTAACAATTGGTCATATATCAGTAATAATATTGGAGTCATCATAATAGACACAATGATAACTGCTGTTAAAATTTCTTGGTGGTCCGCAGGTATAGCTTTAATACCGTTTGTTTTCATAGTTTGCAAAATCAACAAACCAAATTCTCCGCCTTGGGCCAAAATAAGCGACATCAACGATGCATCACGCCCAGACATATGGCGGATACGCGCAACCATATAAAGCGCAACAAATTTTATCACAATTAAACCTGCAACCCCGATTAACACCATATCTATGTGTTGTGTTAAAAATGGTATATTTATACCCATTCCAAGCACTATGAAGAAAAACGATAAAAATAATGTAGCATAAGGTTCTATGGCTGCTGTTACTTGGTGTCTGTAAACTGTTTCAGACATTAACATACCAGCCAAGAACGCACCCAAAGCTGGCGGCAAGCCCATCATATTCAAAACCACTGCCCATACAGCTATGTTTACCATTATAGATAAAACCAATGCTTCCTGAGATTTTACTTTGGCAACGACATGCATTAATGGGTTGATAATAAATTTAGATACAATTATTACACCCATTATCAACCCCAAAGACATTACTAGAATATCAATCGCCGAAGCACCCAAATTTATTGATTTTCCAGCCATCACAGGCAACATAGCAAGTAATGGAATTGATAATAAATCTTGAAATAACAAAATCGAAAAAGTTTGACGCCCCATATTCGTTTGCAATTGACTTCTGTCCATCAAAATCTGCAAATCTTCAGATGTGCTGGACATCGCGAGAATCAAAGAAATCATAACTGTCGCAATCAACGACCATTCTGTGACCCCCATCAATATAGGAAACAACATTATCGCAACCATTAAAACTTGGGATGCACCAAGCCCGAATATAGTGTGTCGCAATTGCCATAATCTTTTCATATTGATTTGCAAACCAATATTAAACCACAAGAACATAATACCAAGTTCACCCAAAAAATTCCATGTCCCCGATAATTCAAACAACCCAAACACATGTTGTCCAGCCAATATACCTGTTAATAAAAACGCCAACAAAGTTCCCATACGAAAAAGTCGCATAAAGAATACTGCGATAAAAGCTATGACAAAAAACACAAGTGTTGCTGTGGACATATTTTCCCCCCTGTTAATTATTTAATTACAACAAATTTACATCAATTTGCTCTGCGATTTCAAGAAATATTTTTACATCTATTTCTTCTGCACGTTCTGTTCCAGACAATCCGTATCTTTCCCAGTCTGTTTTAATTATTCCGCGTATCATTTTGCGTCTTTGACCAAACAGTTTCGCAGTTAATTTTTCCAACTTTGTAATATCTTTGATTGATTTGATTTTATTTTTATTTGGAATGATTTGGACAACTGACGATTGAACTTTGGGGCGCGGAACAAATGCAGTATTTGGAACATCAAATAAAATTTTGGTATCTGCGATTAAATTCGCCAATACACCAAGACGCCCATACTGTTTATCGCCGACCTTTGCCACTATGCGTTGCGCTACTTCGCGCTGAAACATCAGTGTCAAAGATTTTATCTTTTCCCCATCAGCAATTTTATGTAACCAATTAATCAATAATTCTGTGCCGACATTGTATGGCAAATTAGAACAAATCGCATATTCTTTGATTTCATCTAATGTAACGTTCAAAGCATCACCAAAAATTATTTCAAGTTTTCCGTTCGATGCATCTGCTATTTGTGATAAAATCGGTTCAGTTGTTTTATCTTTTTCAATCGCGATAACTTTCTTGGCGCCCGCCATTAACAACGCACGCGTTAAACCGCCTGGGCCTGGGCCAACTTCGACTACTGTTGTTTTTTCTATATCTGGAACAGAACGCGCAATACGACCAGTTAAATTCAAATCAAATAAAAAATTTTGCCCGAATTGTTTTTTAGGTTCTAATCCGCTTTCGCGCATCATTTCTGATACAGGAGGTAAATTTGCAACATTGTTCATCATAATTTTTTACGCCCCCCAAAAGCCAAAGTTAATGTTCCATCATCAATATAATCTAAATCGCCACCAAGAGGAACGCCAGACGCAAGTTCAGAAAATTCAATACTGCTGTTACCAATTGATGAAATTATGTATTGCTGTGTTGTTTTGCCTTCGACTGTATTAGGCAATGCAAATATTATTTCGCGTATATTTTCTTTATCTAGGCGCTTTGCAATATTTGCGATATTCAAATCATCTGGCGTAATTCCATCAACCCCTGATAAATTTCCGCCCAACACATGATAGCGCCCATGAAAAACACCTGATTTTTCCAAAACTAAAACATCAGATAAATCGCGCACAATGCACAACTGACCGTTTTGGCGCACAGAATCCATACAATATTCACATATTTCACCGTCTGTTAATACACCACAAGTTGAACAAGGATGTATTGTTTGAGCTGCATCTAACAAAGCATTAGCCAATGCTTCGGCGCGTCCTGTTTTATCTTGCAACAAACCGATTACTATACGCGAAGCCGCCCGTGTCCCCACGCGCGGTAATTTAGCAAATTGTTTAATAAGTTTTTCTATCTTTATATTCATCTTTTGTCTTTAGTGGAAAATATAACAATCTATACCGTTTGCAGACGCCGCATTTTTCGCATTTTGCGCCGCGCTTTCAGATAACCCATTTATACGAACACGATAAAGCCCGCTTTCGTTTTGTTGTATCTCTGGGTTTATTCCTGTAGCAGCATAAACTTTCTGAGATTGATTTTGTGCAGAATTATATGCAGAAAAAGCACCGCATTGAATACCCACAGAACCAGACGCATAATGCGTTGTATTAGATGGCGCAGGCGTTGCATATTTTGCCACAGGATTCGCACTTGATGGTGTTTCTTTGTGATAAGTTTGTGTCTGCGAAGTCGAATAATTAGTCGCCGAACCAACCCCTATTTTACCAAAACCGATATTTAACATCTTTGTAGCCACACTGGCACGAATATCTTTGCTTTCCGCCCCCAATACCACAGCAATCAAATGTCTGTTATTTCTTTTGGCAGTAGCAACAAGCGAATATTTAGATTTGTTTGTAAAGCCTGTTTTCATACCATCGCAACCAGGATACACACCCAACAACCTATTTCCATTTGTATAAGTTTTTCCGTTATAAGTCCAAGTTTTTATGCCAAAATATTTCCAATATTGTGGAAAATGTTTATAAACCGCCATAGACAACAAAGCAATATCTCGCGCAGTTGACATATGGTCGTCGTTCGGCAATCCTGATGAATTTTCAAAATTTGTATGTTGCAACCCTATTTCATTTGCAACACGCGTCATCATCGCTGCAAAATTGCCTTCTTTGCCACCCTTTAAATTTTCAGCCAACACACGCGCCACATCGTTTGCAGAATGAACCGCAACCGCTTTGATTGCATCTTCCACAGTTATTTTGCTGCCCGCGGTCAGCCCCAATTTTACAGGCTGGGCGTCCGCAGCATATTGTGAAACAATCAAATAATCATCCAAATGCAATCTGTTGTGTTCCAGCGCATCAAAAGTTAAATACAAAGTCATTATTTTTGTAAGTGATGCCGGATAATTTAATTGATTTGCGTTTTCTTGGTATAATACGTGGCCACTGTCTATGTCAGCAACCAACACAGCCCGATAATCTGCGGCATACGCATTAAACAACACAAACGATGATAAAATACCAAGCAAAACTCTCTTCATAACACAAGAATCATAGTAAAATTTTTGTGTCTGGGTCAATAGTAAAAAAAAGTTTTTTAATCTATGGTTTGCAGACTAACTTCATCTTCATCCACGATTACCAATTTACCAAAACCTATGCCAAATTGACGCACTGATGCAAACGCATCTCGTTGTCCAAACAGGGTTTTATTGTAAATTGGGAATACCCCACGAAGTAAATTTAATTGATTACATACCATTTCGTCATCACACACCGCAACAATTGGAATATCTGGTCTGCGACAAGAAATTTGAATTGTGCTTGCTGTATCACGTGCAAATACCACTATGGCAGCAACTTTGTTCAAATACGCCATTGACGACACAGAACGCGACCAATCATTTTCTGGTAAATTATCAAGACGAGACCAATCGTATGGATTTTCGATTGTATCTTTGTCTGAATACGATAATATCTTATCCATAGTTTCAATTACATTTACTGGATTATCGCCTATTGTTGTTTCTTCCGAAGTCATTGTAGAATCAGCACGCAAATAAGATGCGTTTGCAACATCTGAAATTTCAGCACGCGTTGGGAATTCACTGTGCACCATAGACGACAACATTTGCGTAGCCATTATAACTGGTTTGTTCAATTTTCTGCATTCGCGAATAATACGGCGAGAAATCGCAGGAACTTGTTCAAAAGGCACCTCTACCGCCAAATCTCCACGTGCAATCATAATTCCATCAGCAGCCATGGCAATATCTGTTATTCTTTCAACCGCATTTGGACGTTCTATTTTTGCGATTAATTTTACAGGCTGGGACGAACGCATCATTATAAAATCACGGACATTCGCAACATCTTCGGCACATTGAACAAAAGAAAGCGCAACATAATCTGGATTTTTAGTAAGCGCATATTCCAAATCTTTTTTATCTTTTTCGGTTAAAATTTCTGTATCGACTTCTGTGTCAGGCAAATTAAAACCGCGTCTTGACCAGATTTCATCACCTCTTTCGACAGTTGTTTCAATCTTATCATCAAATACAGCATCAACTTTTAATTCAATTTTACCATCATTTAATAAAACCCTGTCGCCGACAGACAAAGAGCGCATAACATCACCATCTGGCAAATAAACCCTTTGTTCGTTACCTGGGGTTGGGTCTGAATCAAGTATAAATTTTTGCCCTATTTTTAAAGGATAATGATTTTCTGTTTCAAAATCACCTATTCTATGCTTTGGGCCTTGGATATCAACCATAATTGCCACAGGTTTATTCAAAGACGCCGCAATAGAACGTATCATATCTATTTTTGCGCCTTGGGTTTCACCTGTATCATGACTAAAATTAAGGCGACACACATTAACGCCCGCCTTTATCATTGCTGTCAAAGTTTTTTTATCTTCGCAATTTGGTCCAATGGACGCAGTTATCTTGGTGAATCTCATTTGTAAAACCCTTCCATTAAATTAAATAAAAATATTTGATTTTTATATTTGTTAATATATCATATATTGTATGCAAAAGACAAGGGGAAGAATATGAAAAATGCAAACCACGGTGCTATTGATAACGCTCAATTAATCAGCATTATTGAAAGAATTGAAAAATTAAACGAAGATACTGCGGCGATTGCTGCTGATATCAAAGAAGTTTATTCTGAGGCCAAATCTGCAGGATATGATCCAAAATATATTCGTCAAATGATAAGATTGCGCAAGTTGGATCCAGATGAATTGGACGAAGCTGATGAATTAACAAAAATGTATCGTGACGCATTAGGTCTGTAAATGAAAAAGTTTACTAAACGTGTTGAAAATTTTACCTGCGCCCATTGTGGCGCAGAAGTTTTAGGCAATGGCTATACTAACCATTGTCCAAAATGTTTATGGTCGCGACATGTTGATAACAACCCGGGCGACAGATTATCAGATTGTGGCGGTATGATGGCACCGATTGCTGCAACCCCCGCCAAAGATGGATATATAATCACCCATAAATGTGAAAAATGCGGAAAAACAATAAGACAACATTCCGCAGAAAATGATGATATCAAGATTATAATCTCAATATCATCAAATCCCGATTTTATTTTTGGAAAATAAGTAATTTCATGCTATAATTTCATTATGTATGTGGGATTACCATGAAAAAACTTTGTGTTTTATTTTTATTAACTATGACCTGTTTTGCTGCAACAGCCGAAGATTCTGGCATTGAATCGGCGTTACGGGATACCTATACAAACTGTATCGGCATAGATGATGCTTTGCACGATATGAAAGTCAAAGCAGGAATAAATACCGCTGTTACGGGGGTTGGCACTGGACTTGGCATTGGTGCAACCGCTACTGGTATTGCAAAGGCAAAAACCGATGACCTTATTCAAAAAAAGATAAAAAATTTGGCTTGGTCAGCACCGGATATACCTGTAGTTGATAACGAAACATGGCTGGCTAATTACAAAAGATCTTATAGCGACACAGAATCATCCAAAGAGACAGACAAAGCGTTAGAACTGTTAAACAAAAGCAAAAAACTTGGTAATTGGAGAACAGGTTTATTGGCTGGCAATACTGCTACTAATATCGCAGGGGCCGCAATTGCAGGCACAAACAAAGTAAAAGAACCTTTGGAAAAACAAATAGAAAATTGCAAAGCATCTGTCAAAGCGTTAAGAAAAGCTATTTCCCAGGCAAAATTTAATGGTGAAGATGTCAGCGAAGCAACACAAATAGAATCTGCGTGTAGCGGTTTTGAATATATTGATATTTCAAAAATAAATAATCGTGCAACTGGCAGCATGGCTTCTTCTATTGTAGGGGCTGGGACTGGTACCGTTGGAACCATAGTAAGCGCTGTGGCAAATTCTGACAACGTTCGTAATGACACCGACAGGGCAAAAGAAAAAAATTTGAACACTGCGGCAAATGTTTTATCCGCGGGCAGCACTATTGCCAGCGCAACCGCAACAATATTTAATGCGACACAAATCAAAGCGATTAAAGAGGTTGCAGAAGTTGCTGAAAAATGCACAGGGGTGTTAAGATGAACAGAAACTTTTTGACTTTCATTGCGATATTACTCTGTGGTTGTATGTCATTTGCGTACGCTGGGACGGATCCAGAAGATTTACCAAATACTGGGATAGACCCAGAAGACCCAGAATATTTTCCACATATTGAAGCCCCAGATTTAACATTTACCTGGTCTATCCCAAAACTGGAAAAAAATGTACCACCTTCTGAAGATATGACCTATGTTGCGCCAGAAGTGGCAGAAGTTGTACTAAAAAAGCATTTTTCTCGTGCCGTGACAGACAACAGTAATAACTTTGTAAGCGAATTAGATGATGATGGCGTGTACTTTAATGCAATCAATGCATATGGCGAAATGCTGGAAAAAACAAATGGTTTTGTATCTATTGATGGAATAACAAATGTTTGTGATACTGCTTTTTCTTACTTAAAACCCAAAGAAGATACAACCTTGACCCAAACGGATATTTATTCTTTGTTCAAAGATAAATGTATAGATTTTGCAACAGATTTAGCCACAGTAAAACTGGAAGATGTTGTTGGCTGTATGTATAAAGTACAAAAAGTTGATGGCAGTCAATTAAAAATTAAATTTACTAATAAATATGATAAATCTGGTTTCATTCGTAAAAACGGAACTTTAGCCTGGCGATTTTTTAACCCAGGTTGTATGCGTGGTGGCGAAGGCAATTGTGCCATAATCGGTGGATTTGCAGTATGGCCCAGCGAAGAAGCCGGCAAAAAGGCTTTGCACAACAGGCTGAAAGATCCAGATTTACAAAGTGTTACTGTTAAAACCGCAATCAAAATATGGGCACCAAAATCAGATGGAAACAATGTAGAATTATACAATAGACAAATAGCTTCGTGGGCAAAATTGGATATAAACAGACGTGTTTCAAGTCTTTCTGACGAAGAATTCGAAAGATTAAAAAATGCCATAATGCGAAAAGAAGGCTGGTATGGCAAAGGAACAGTAGAAGAATTTTAATTTTTAATCTGTAATAAAAAAGACGGCCAATTGCCGTCTTTTTTATTTCTTTTTTGCGGCCGCAACAAACGCGTTAAACATTGGATGCCCAGAAAATGGATTGCTTTGAAATTCTGGATGGAATTGACCCGCAATAAAGAATTTATGCGACGGGATTTCAACTATTTCTGGTAACCGTCCATCTGGCGAAGTTCCTGATATTATCATCCCCGCTTTTTCCAGCGCATCTTTGTATTCCATATTTACTTCGTATCTATGGCGATGACGTTCTGAAATCTTTGTTGTGCCATATACTTTTTCAGCCAATGTCCCAGGTTTTATATTACAAGGATATGCCCCCAATCGCAAAGTTCCACCCATATTAGCCTTGTCACAATCTGGCATAATATAAATTACTGGGGTACAATCTTTGTCAAATTCCGTAGAATTAGCATTTTTATCACCAACCACATTACGCATAAAATCTATGACTGCAACCTGCATTCCCAAACATATTCCCATAAATGGAATATTATGTTCGCGCGCATAGCCTGCGGCAGCGATTTTGCCTTCGACACCGCGACTGCCAAAGCCACCAGGAATCAAGATACCGTCAACATCTTCGCAATCTTTTGGTGTAAAAGTTTCTGCGTTAATCTTTTTAATTTTTAATTTCACATTGTTTTGGACAGCTGCGTGAAATAATGCTTCGTTCAAAGATTTGTAAGCATCTGCGACATCAAAATATTTTCCAACCATACCTATGGTGCAAACCGGTAAATCGGCATCCAAATATTCTTTTATCTTTGTGAATTTAGATATATCGCCCGACGCACTAGGCAAACCAAAATGTTCTGCCATAATATCAAACACATGTTCTGATTCATAAACAAGTGGTATTTTATAAATGTTGTCTACATCCATACTGGTGATAACATTTTTTGCTGGCAAATTACAGAACATACCTATTTTTGCACGTTCATCGTCAGTCAACATACGCGGTGAACGAATAAATAAAATATCTGCTTGGATTCCGTTTTCCAATAATCGCCGGACAGACATTTGTGTTGGTTTGGTTTTCAATTCACCGCTTTGTTCCAAATACGGCGCCAAAGTTAAATGCGCAAACATAACATTTCTGCGTCCCACATCATTTGCAAATTGACGAATTGATTCCAAAAATATCTTTCCTTCGATATCACCGACCGTACCGCCAATTTCACAAATTACAAAATCTGTATTCGTTGGCGCACCGATGTATTCTTTGATTTTATTAGATACATGCGGAATCATTTGCACAGTAGACCCAAGATATTCCCCGCGTCTTTCAGCATTCAAAACATCCCAATAAATTCGCCCACCAGATACCGAATCATTTCGTGATAGTTTTACACCCAAAAATCTTTCGTAATACCCCAAATCAAGATCTGTTTCATGACCATCGTTTGTGACATAAACTTCCCCATGTTGAAGTGGCGACATAGTTCCCGGATCTACATTTAAATACGGGTCAAATTTACGAACATGAACGCTGTATCCCCTTGATTGAAGAAGGGCGCCCAACGATGCCGCTGAAACGCCCTTGCCTAAACTTGATACAACCCCACCAGTAACAAAAATATATCTCGACATAAGTTTTTTCTCCTTATGTACGATTACATTAAAAAAATATTCGTTGCGATGCAAGCAGAAAATTTTATAATCTGATTTATGAAAGAAATCTTAAACTATCAATACAAACATTTATTTCTTTGGACGCCATTTGTTATGGCTTTTGGGGCGGCTCTTTATTTTTCGATGGATATTGAACCGGATTTTCGTTTTCCGATTATTATAACCTTGTTATTAACAGCTATCTTTTTCAAATACAAAAATATTTTAATTCGCGCGCTTTGTTTATTTTTATTTGGTTTCTTTTACGCAATGTCTTTTACACATATCATAAACACACCTCAAATACGTGATTCTTTTGGTTTTGTTGATATTTCTGGTGTTGTCAAAAACATAGATTTTACCACAGATTCAACACGTGTATTTTTATCTGTGGCGGGGCGCAACATAGATGAAAACCTGGAAAACAAAAATGTAAATATTCGTATCTCTTTGCCGAAAGATTTTGGGTCTGTAAATATTGGTGACACAATCCAAGGAAAAGCGAAACTTTTCCATCCTGCTGGAAAGTATATCAATGATTCGTTTGATTTTGCACGATGGGCTTACTTTTCAAATTTATCTGGGACAGGCTTTTTCCAAGATTACGAAATTGTAACAAATGAAAACGCACCACAAAATTTAAGAACTTATATTCACGAAAAAGCAAATTCTACTTTGACCGATACTTTGGTTTTGGGTTATAAAAAGATGCTTTCTGAAAGTGAAAGCCAAATTTGGAAAACAGTGGGTGTTGGACATGTTTGGTCTATTAGCGGTTTTCATATGACCTTGGTTGGTGGCTGGTTTTTTGCTTTCTTTTATTTGATATTTCGTTGTTTCACAAAACTTACGCGACGCGTGCCAGCTAAATATCCTGCGTTAATTTGCGCATGGTTTGGATTGATTGGATATTTATGTATATCGGGAATAAGTGTGGCAACAGTTCGTGCTTTTCTGATGGCTACATTAATCGGTATTGCAACTTTGTTGGGGCGCAGCGTATTTTCTTTGCGCAATGGAGTGTTAGCGTTTTTAATTATATTTTTGATAAACCCTTTCTTTGTTATGAACGCAGGTTTTCAATTATCGTTCGCTGCGATATTTGGTCTGCTTTGGTTTTTCAATGATAAAAAGTATACTAAATACGAAGGTATAAAAAAGTTATCACATAATATATATTTGTCTTTGATGACAGCGATTATCGCAACATTATTTACTTTGCCTTTTATAATCGCTCATTTTGGATACATACCGGTATATAGTTTATTGGGAAATTTAATCATTTTACCAATATTTTCTGTTGCGATTATGCCGTTGTTGATGGTTGGGACCATACTTAGTTTATTCAACAATCATTACTTGTTAAATTTAGTGGATAAAATTTATGAATTTACTTTACACATCGCGCAACACATCGCAAATTTACCCCATGCAAACTTCAACACACCATTTATTCCAAATTCTGCACTGATATTAAGCACCATTGGACTTTTATTTTTGATATTGATTGTAAAGCCAGAAGTTAAAAACTTTTTCATAAAAAACATAAATTATTTATTGTGTGGTTGTTGTATAATTCTTGCAATCACAATCACAACGACACGTTCAAAGCCTTTGTTTTATTCTGCCAAAGATAATCAATTGGTTGGATTTGTTGTTGATGGAAAATTAAAATTCAACAAAGCGCGCGCATCTGCACATTATTTTGCTTTTAATTCTTGGCGCGAATTTAACAACGAAGAAACAAAAGATAAAAATGAAAAATATAAATGCAATCACGGACTTTGTGTTTATAAAACAGATAGATGGAATTTAGTTTATATGAAAAATTTCACGACTATTATGGATAACATAGAAAAAGTATGTTTGGATGATTCCATAGATTTCATAGTAAGTCCTTTTGAAATAAAATCATCTAAATGTCATGCAAAAATCTTAAGACACGGCTTGGCAATTTATCCAAACGGAAAAGTCAAAAGAATCACTAATCAGCGTCCGTGGCATAATCTGCCGCAACAAAATATAAACCAGACGCAGGCGCAGTAATACCCGCAGCGCTTCTATCTTTGGCATCAAAAATTTTGTCTATATCATATGGTTTACCCATACCAATTTCAACCAAAGTACCAACCATATTGCGTACTTGATGATGAAGAAAAGAACGTGCAGAAAATTCAAATATTATTTCTTCGCCGTTTTGGGTTATAGAAACAGAATCCAAAGTTTTTATTGGTGATTTTGCCTGACATTGCGCGGCACGAAAAGAAGTAAAATCGTGTTTACCAATCAATTTTTTAGCCGCTGATTTCATAGCACCAACATCTAATTTTTGTGGCACCCACCAGACACGATTTTTATCTAAAACTACCGGTGCGCTGCGATTTATAACGACATATTTATAGTGACGCGCAACACATGAAAAACGCGCATGAAAATCATCACTTACTTTTTCGCAACTTAACACAGACACAGGTTTATTCACCAGATAAAAATTCATCGCACGCATCACAGTTTGTTCATCTTGGTCGCGCATTAAATCAAAATGAGCAACCATAGAAATCGCGTGAACCCCGGCATCTGTGCGGCCCGCAGAATAAACCTCTACATTTTCGCCACAAAATTTGAATATAGCATCTTCGACCAAAGATTGCACAGACGGACCGTCTTGGTTTGTTTGCCAACCAATTAAATCTGTTCCGTCGTATTCAAGATTTATTTTATAACGCGTCATTTATTTTTATTTGCTTTGATAATTTTTACAATTGCCACAAATAAATTGTTGTTTTAACCATTCTGTTGTATCGCACAATTTTGCACAGTTTTCTTGGTTTTTACCCAAACAAACCAAACAAGAACATTTCATTTTTTCACAATCATCAATTGTGGCACTACAATTTTTTAAAAAACATTTTTCTGACATTTTTTATTCTCCGTATTTGATATCTGCACCATGCAGACCGTTTATAAAACTTTTCCAATCCATCGGATTTTTTCCACTTGGTTGAATTTTAAGAATTTTTAATTCGCCATTTTCAATTCTGGTTTCCAAAATTTTAACATCCATACCGTTTATCTTGGTGCGTCCACAGCCAAGAGCCCTGATTTGATTATGAATTTGTTGTGGCGTTTTTTTCCAATCTATGATTTCATCGCTGCCATCAAATTTACGCGTAAACGAAGGTTCGCCATTTTGTGCAACTGGCGGAAAATCAGACGGATTTTTCAAATATCTGTCCAACATTTCAGTTGCAACCACAGACACTTTGTTTTCAATCGTTTCATTGGTGTCATTTTCGTCTATACTGATATTTTCACGCATATAAACATCACCAGCATCCAATTCAGATGTCACTTGCATTAAACAAACATCCATATTTTCATCGCCGTTCAAAATTGCAGTTCTTATTGGTGATGGGCCGCGATATTTTGGCAAAGAAGACGGGTGAATATTTATACAAGGCGCAGCATTTAATACATTATCGCGCAAAATCACACCATAAGAAATCACAACAATCATATCAGGCTTTTGCGCAACAGAATCAAATTCTTGAATAGAATTATGAACATCCAGCCCACGCGATTGCGCCCACACATGCACAGGCGACGGCGTCAAAATATGTTTGCGTCCCATTGGTTTTGGAGCGCGAGTAAACACCGCGATTATATCGTGTTTATTTGCCAGACTATCAAAGATTGGGACAACAAAATCATTAGTCCCCATTAAAATCAGTTTCATTTAATGTCTCCGTCTGACTTTTCTCATAACCATTTCGCGTTTCACACCGGAAAGATAGTCTATGAATAAAATACCATCCAAATGGTCTGTTTCGTGTTGCACGATACGTGCAGGAACGCCGGTCATTTTAGCCATTTTTTTATCACCGTTTTCGTCTGTCCATTCCACTTCAACAGATTCTGGACGGCGCACATGGGAATAAACCGGCAAACCATCAGGTCCAAGAACAGACAAACAGCCTTCTTCCATGACACAGGTTGCATCACTTTTAGACAATATCGTCGGGTTAATCATCCGATAGATTTCGCAACTTTCAGGGTCCATCATCACCAAAAATCTTTGTTTGAAACCAACTTGGGGTGCAGCAAGGCCAACACCATTTTGGTCTTTCATCATATTAACCATTTCGTCCATCGTCCGTATTAATTCAGGCGTAATATCGGACACAGGCGTGCATTTTTCACGCAAAATTAAATCCCCGCAAAGTTTCATTTGCAACATATAAAAAACCCTTTTATAATCGTTATACATAGATTGTAGCAAAGGATTTTCAAATGACAACTTATATTTTAATACTGCTGTCTGTTATCGTATTTTTATTGCTGGTTTTGATTTTTCGCAAACAGACCATAGATTTATCAGGACTGCGCGAAGACAACGCAAGATTGCGCGAAAGATTGGCTGAAAGGTTGGGGATGCTGTCCCAAAATGCAATTGAATTAAAAAATATAAGTGGCGATATTGCTAATTTCAAAGATATTTTGATGGGTAATAAACAAGCGCGCGGAATATTCGGCGAAAAAAGGCTGGAAGATTTAGTACGCGATATTATGCCACCTGAAACCTATGCTTTTCAAAGTGTTTTATCAACCGGGGTTCGGCCAGATTGTATAATTCGCCTGCCATATCCACCGGGGGATATGATTATCGACAGTAAATTTCCGCTGGAAAGTTATAATCGAATATTGGAAAACAAAAACGATATTGGCGCACGCAAACAATTTGAATTAGATGTTCGTAAACACATAGATGCGATTGCTGAAAAGTATGTTATTCCAGGCGTTACCGCAGAAAGCGCAATGATGTTTATTGCGTCAGAATCGATATTTATGGAATTACACACATCTTTTCCTGATACCATAGAATACGCGGCACACCGCAAAGTATTTATTGTATCGCCAGCAACATTATGGGCAACATTGAATACAATACGCGCGGTGCTTTCAGACATAAAAATCAAACGCGTAGCGAACAAAATCAAACGGGAACTTGATTTATTGCTGACAGATTTAGGCCGTTTGGGCGAACGCGCAGCCAAAGTAGATCAACACTTTACATTGGCACAAAAAGATATGGGCGAATTACAAACATCCATATCTAAAATATCCCCACGCGCAGAAAAATTGCGCGATATGGATTTCGGCGAAGATTAAAGTTCAACCCTCCCCCGACACTTCGTGTCACCCCCTCCTAAGGGGGAATTATTAATATTCTCCCCTTGGGGGGAGTACGGTCGAAGACCGGGAGGGAGGTGTTCTCCCCTTGGGGGGAGTACGGCGAAGCCGGGAGGGAGGTATTCCGGTGCGTTCGCAATTCTTGCCAATTATTCCAGAGTATTGTCATTGCGAAGGAGTTCGACGAAATTGTGCACCAGCACAATGCCCGGCGAACGACTGTGGCAATCTAGGTTAATAAAAAAGTAGTCTGGCATAACGCCAGACACATTAATATACCTGGATGCTCACGCTTCGCTCAGCATGACACAGCCCATGGGGCTGTTAGGCCTGTTGCAAAAAAAAACACTGCCGAAGCAGTGTTTTTTGTTTGAACATAATCCGAAAGGATTATTGTTGTACAGCCCATCCACCGAACGTATAACCTGTTCTGCTTGGAGTTGCTGGGATTGTAACAGAACCAGAGTATTCGCAGGAGCCTGTGTCTTCTTCGAATGCGCCAGTAGGATCTGTCCAAGTAAGTCCGATTGTATTGTTGTCCCAGTTAGCAACACACGCGATGGTTGCGTTATTCGACATATTTGATTGTGTCCATTGAGTAACACTAGCACCGGTCCAACTTGCAGGATTATCAGTAGGTTCATTCAAGTCACGGGATGCAGTATTAGAGAAAGTTATAGTAGACCCATCTGCACCTGTTGTCGTACATGTCCAACCTGTAAAGTGTTTACCAGAATAATCACATTTGTCACCTGAATTTGTTGACTTATCATTATTACCTCTCCATTGGAATGGTTCAGCATATGTTATAGTCTGATCGGCCAAAGTGGTAGCACTCTGATGATTTGGGGCACCGGCATTGTTACAATTATATGTGACTGTATATTGATGTGCTGTCCACTGTGCGACCAAGTTTGTTTCTACATAGATACCACCAGGAAGTGGATCTTCCTGAGTATTAGCATATGTAGTACCTGTACCACCTACTTTCCATCCATCAAATGTATAACCGTAAACACTTGGGTTTCCTACTTCTGGGCTAACAGGGCCATACAACGCCTTCCATTTCGCGTTATTGTCATAAGCCACTAGACCAGTTTGTTCATCAAGGCCATAACCTGTCAACTTACCTTGGTTATCAATGTATCTTGTGCTATCTAAAGCATCGTTTGTCGCAGTACTAGCAAAGTATCCACGGAATGGACGGTTTGGAGTTGTTGTTGTCGGGGTAGATGGTGTACCAAAAGCACTTAAACCAGAAGCGCTGGGTGCCGGCAAAGTGGTAGTAAAGGTATACCCAACCTGGTTACCAACTGGAATATCATCTACTACTGTATTATTTGCGACTTGCTTTGTAAACACATATGGACTAGCAGTTGTGCCCTCACCAGATCTCTTATACACAGCGGTACCAGTACCACCATTTGCGTTATCAGTAAAAGGCGTTAAGAACAATTCATAGTCAGAAGCCACCGAACCACCAACTAATGTAGTATTTGAACCAATATTATCATCCAATAACATTGCACCATGATCTCCTACCCAAATAGCCTGCAATGTCGCGGATGTATCATATGTACCCAAATTTGTGTTATCGCAGTATGCGTTATTAGCAACCGGACCCTTAGCACCACCAAATGTTGGTGTTGGATCAGCGAATGCAGGGCATGCCATACATGCGATGATTCCCGATGTTAAAAATAGTTTTTTCATGTTTTCCTTCCTTTTTTTACTTTTTGTAAAGTTAGATCTAACCTCTTTTAAGGCTATGTTGTAATTTTATCAAAAAACCGATTCGCAGGTCAAGGGCATATTTGAATCTTTTCAAACTTTTTTAATTTTTGTTGATTTTCTGCCGGATACAGCGGGCTAAAAAATCTTGTGCAGCCCTCCCCAACGCGTTGCGTCATTCCATAAAAAAGAATACCTCCCTCCCGGCTTCGCCGTACTCCCCCCAAGGGGAGAATATTAAAAATTCCCCCTTTGGCAGGGGGTGGCTTGCGACAGCAAGACGGGGGAGGATTTTTTTATTGCTTTTTTTGTTGTATTTTTTATCGTTTTTATATGAACCACTATAATAAACAACTTAAAAATTTCGCACGCGCAAACAGAAAGGCTGGCAATTTATCAGAAGCCTTACTTTGGAATGAATTAAAGCAACGCAAAATGGGTGTTCAATTCAAAAGACAAAGACCTATCGGAAATTATATCGCTGATTTTTATTGTGACGAAAAAAAGTTAGTTATTGAAATTGACGGTTGGTCGCATGACAACAAATATCACTATGACAAGGCGCGTGATGAATATATGCAAAAACTTGGAATTCATGTCTTAAGAATATACGACATAGATGTAAAACGCGATATGGCTAATGTTTTGATTTGGATAAAACATAATATTGAGAATATATAAACCTCCCTCCCGGCTTCGCCGTACTCCCCCCAAGGGGAGAATACCTCTTCCGCACCCCCGCCTAAGGGGGAATAACCCTTGGGGCGGAATAAAAAAAACACCGCTGTGGCGGTGTTTTTTGGTTTTGATATTGGGTTTCGATTATTCCCCATTGTAAAGGTTGTCGTCTTGTTGGGTTCCAGAACCAGCCCCTGTAACAACTTCCCATCCAACAAAGTCCCAACCTGTCTTGGTAGGCGTTGCTGGCAAATCGATTGCAGCGTCGTATACGCAAGTACCATTGGATGTTGTTCCATCGACATCCCATGTAAGGTTGACTGTATTTGGTGCATAATGCGCAACACAAGAAATTGTATCATTGTTTTGCATTGCCGTCCATGTGCTGTCCGAAATCGCAATACCTGTGCCAGCGGCGGCATCTGTTGTGATAGTAGTGTTGCCCGCTGTGCAATCCCAACCGGTAAAGTGATAACCAGCCTTGCCACATTGGGTTGCGTCACTATTGCTTAACAAATTATAGGTCGTATCAAATGTTGCAGTACGATTTCCGGTTGCTGGTGTCCCTTGACCGCCATCCCCATCATCGCAATCATAAGTAAATGTATAGGTATATGGTGTCCATTGTGCATACACATCTGTATCCGCGGTGATTGCGCCTGGTGTGTTGCCAGAACCGTCCCGTGATAAATTCCAACCGGCAAAACTATAACCATCTCTGGTTGGGTTTGCGGTTATTGAAGGTGTGCCAGAACCCCAACTGGCCGTCCAAGTTTGATTTGACGATACGCCCGCGCCATCTGATGTTAACAAACCACCCGCAGTAATCATTTCTGTATCGTTTGTATCAAAGAAACCAAGGAATTGTCTGTGTGCCGCCGTGGTTGTAGTTGTTGTGGCCGCTGTGGAACCAAAACCATTTTCATCGTTTGAATCGTTATAGTGCAAAGTATAATCAACCAAATCACCAAGTGGTGTCGTTGTAAATGGTGTTTGTCCGGATGTGACCTGGCCAGTTAATGTACCAGATTGATCCTGCCCCTGCCACAAAGAACCGTTGGATGCATATAATGTTGCCGGAGCAGCAGATCTGCCACCTGCGTCAGGTGTCAAATTAGAATCCAACATGATTGTATTAAAGGCCTCCCGCCACTGTGCACGCAATGTCACAGAACCACTGTAAACACCAAGATTTGGTTGAACGCATCCGTCAGTAATTCTGGTTCCAACCTGTTCTTCGTTTTCATTAAAAATAGCTGTTCCATTTGCAATCGCTGTGGTATCAAATCCAGTAGCGAATGCAGGGCATGCCATACATAAAATAACACCCGAAGTTAAGAATATTTTTTTCATGCGTTCCTTCCTTTTTTTATCTTATGTTTTGATTCTAGAAAAAAAATAAAACGCACGTCAAGAGCATATTTATTTTTAATGCAACTATTTTAAATTTTGCCGGATTTCTGCACAACACAGCATTGTGAATAAATGCACATTTGTATATACAAAATGATAAAAAATGAATCGGTTTTAAGCCTGGCGACGAAGACCTGTTTTGCTGTCTATCCATACTTGTTCGCGCGCAATTTCCATTATCGGCATATCAGATTTACTGTCTGAATATGCGCGAACTACATTTGGTATTATTTTATTGTCTCGCGCCCATTTATCTAATGCAATCACTTTGTTTTTACCCAAACACAAAAAGTTATATTTATACGGCTTTTCTTTTTTCATCTGAGAACACATAACCGCATCAAACTTTATATCTTTGACTAATTCTGGTATCAGATAATTTGGCCCAGCAGAAATCAACACTACTTTGTTGCCCGCCTTTTTTTCTTTGGCAACTTGTTCTGCCGCCCAACCAAAACGATGCTGTTTATGTTCCTTTATAACATTTGGCGCAAAATCGTGAACCATTTTCGGCGTTATAAAATAACGAACATGTTCGCGCCACCAAATTGTCGATGGCTTTATCATTTTGCCTATTAAGCCCATTAACACTATGGGCATAAATATCCATGGACGAACAGAATGAGATATACTGTATTTGAAAAATTCATAATTAGAATCTGATGATGACAAGGTTCCATCAAAATCAAAAACAACTACATTTTCTTTCTTTAACATATTTTTTCCTTATTTGCTTAATTTCTTGCGTAATTTTTCCATCGCGATAAATATAGCTGGTGTTAATGTAAATGTCCATATTAATGATGCCAACATACCACCTATCATTACTGCGCCCATTGCTACCTTCATTCCATCATTAGACCAAAGTTGTGGCAACATACCTGCGACTATCGCAATCGTAGTCATTAATATCATACGCTTTTTATCCATCAATTCGTTCCATAATACTGTTTTCGCGTCTTCGCCATTTTGAACGCGTTGAACTGTGGGTTCCAATACCAAAATGTTATTGTTCACAACCAAACCTACTAACATAATAAACGCTAATAACCCACCAACATTTAACGAAGCACCTGACAAGAACAACATTATAAATACTCCTGCAAAACTGGTGATGATAGATGTTGCTATTGTAAATGGATGAACAAAAGAATTCATGATTGCTGCTAATAACATAAATGTTAATACTGTAGCAAGAAAGAAAGCTTGCCCAATTTCCGCATTTGATTCTTCTTGGATTTCTGACATACCTGCGAAAGATGCATAATAGCCGTTTTCCCAATCTATTTTATCCAATTCTTTTTGTATTTGTGATTGAACTGGCCCCACAGTAGATTTTCCAATATTAATGTCTATTTCAGTCACACGGTTTTTATCTATGCGGTAGATATTCGATGTTGCTGGGGTGTTTTCCAGTTTGCCTAATTGCGAAAGCGCGACCATACCTTTGTGCGAATTTACATAAACGCTGTCAAACATAGATTGTTTTTTGAACTGTTTATCAAATTCCAAAATCATTGGGTATTCGTCACCGTCTTCTTTGTATTTATAAGAATCATTTCCAAATAAAGCCGTGCGCAAAGTAGCGCCTGCGGTCGCATTTTTCACACCCCAAAAATTCATTTTTTCACTGTCTGGAATAAAACGAATTTCATTAGCAGGTATTTGTTGCGCCAGAACCGCACTTTGCACTGCATCTATGTTATTTACTATGTCAACAATTCTATTCGCGTAAGCATTTCTTTTGGTGTCGTCTTCGCCATAGATATTCAAAACCATATCAGAATTAATTCCAGAACCGCTCATATTTTCACCGGCACGAATTTGAATTTCTGCATCTGTGATGTCTGCCAGTAATGGCAACATTTTTTGCGCCAATTTTTTATCGGTAATTCTGCGTTTGCTGACATCTACCAAAGACACTTTCATACTGATATTTTGAACGCCTTTATCACCAATTTTTGTTGTAACAGATTCTACTTCGTCAAATTGTGATACGCGTTGTTCTATTTCTTTGGCAATAGCTTCTGTTTTTCCATAAACGCTGCCCATCGGTGCGCGCGCCGTGATTGTTATTTCGTTAGCGTCAGTAGATGGTGAAAATTCATTTCCTACAAAATGCATTAGTTGCGCAGAAAAAATCAATATTACAAAAGCACCAAGTATCACCAGACCTGGACGACGCAATTGATATTCATACCATTTATGAAGACGAGATTTTTCGTTTTGCGCTTTTGATTCTTTGGTTTCTGTTTTTGTTTTCTTATCTTTGGTTAATCTTAATAATTTCGCAATCATCATAGGTGTTAATGTGAACGAAAACAACAAAGACAACAATGTCAAATACACTACTGTCATACCGAATTGCAACATAAACTGCCCCACGATTCCACCCATAAACGCCAATGGTAAAAACACCACAACATTTGTTCCAACACCTGCTAAAACAGGGACAGCAACTTTCTTGGTTCCTTGTTCAGCGGCAACTTCTGGACTTTTGCCGTTTTGCAATTCATTAAGCGCGGATTCAATCAAAATAATAGCGTTCGACACCAATGTTCCAAGTGCCGTAGCGTATGCCAAAAGCGTCATTGTGTTGATTGTAAACCCAGAACCGTTCATTAAAAAGAAACCTGACAACAGTGATGCCGGAATCACAACACCCGCGATAATTGTGGAACGCCAATTACCCGTAAAGCCCAACAATACCAAAATCGTAAATATAACACCGATAATAATGCCATAAATTGTGTCGCGCGTATCTTCGGCAACATGAACGGATGAATCTGATACGATTTCCATTGTTGCACCGTTAAAATGTTTTTGTAAATCAGATTGCAGTTCTGGTAATTTTTTACGCAATGCGTTTGAAATTTTTATCGCGTTACCATCGCTTGCTTTGACCACAGATAAAATAACAACGTTTTCGCCATTGTGCATCGCACCTTTTTCTATATCGCGTGCTGCATCACTTACAGATGCCACTTCTGATAATTTGAATGTTTCTCCTTCAACTGTGGTAATTTCAAGATTTGCGATTTCTTCTACGTTTTGAAATTCACCAATAAAACGAACATTTTCGCTATTTGCAGTTGTTTCTATTTTTCCGCCCGGAACATTTAAATTATGTGTAGCAACCGCAGTTACGATATCTGTAATCGTTACACCATACGCAGCCATTAAATCTGGATCCATCGCAATACGCACAGCCCTTTGTAGTCCACCAAAAGTATTTACAGACGCAACACCTTTGATGGCTGTAATTTTATTCGAAAGAGTGTCTGTTACATATTTTTCAACATCGCGTGGATTACCACCACGAATAACTATATCCAACACAGGTGTTTGAAGCGGATTTAATTTCGCGATTACTGGTTGTTTCAAATCGTCTGGAAATTCATTAGCCAGACCATCTATTTTTGCTTTTACTTCATTTGCTTTGTCATCAACATTTACACCCAAATTAAATTCAGAAATAACATACGCCATATTTTCATAAACTTGGGAAGATATTTTCTTTACCCCCGCAACTTCAGACATTGCGTTTTCTGCTTTTTTTACCACTTGTGTTTCTATTTCCTCACTTGACGCCCCAGGATAAATAAATGTTGCAGTCACATACGGAAAATCAACCGAAGGTGTGCGTTCTATATTCATTTTTGGGAAAGATACTATACCCAATATCACAAAAAATAAAACGAACATTATTGTTGTGACTGGTTTACGAATAAAGAATTTTAACATTTTATTTTTCCTTTGATTGCTTATTGTGCGATTTTGATTTTTTCGTTATCTGTGACATTTGATAAAATAACAATATCTTCTTCTGAGATACCAGATTTTATAAGCGCATTTTGCGCATCACGGTCTTGGATTACTATTTCACGAATGCGCGCAACGCCATTATCTGCGACGTATACAACATTACCATGTATCGCAGAAACAGGTATATAAAATCCATTTTTTTCTTTTTCTACATACTGCAGTCCATTCTGACATTTCGCTGTTGTGATTATGTGCATACCTGTATCCAAATCTATGTTATGTGACACAGAAACTATTTTACAATTGCCGATTTTTTGACCTGGTTTAAATACAGATATACGGCTACCCGAAACATAGGCACGATTGTTTTTTATTGTCAAAGGTTCTAATAAAACACCATTTGTTTTTTCCATTTTTAATATTTCAACAGGTGTTCCATTTTTCATATTGTTTCTTATGATATTAAATACTTTGAAACTGTTTTCTCGTTCCACAGAATAAAATCTGTATCCAACCAACAACACAGCCAATACAATAAGAGTTCTGTAAATAATTTTTTTGTTTTTTGGTGTGTTTAAATTTTTAAGCGTTTGTTCAATTTTTTCAATCGTTATCATTTTATTCACCTAACTTTTTTACAGATTCACCCGCCATTAAAATATTATATTTCGCACTTAACAAAGCCATATCCATTTGATAAAGCGCACTTGATACATCTGATAATTCTATTGCCGAAGTTTGACCAGCGCCAAAACGATTTGCAGAAACATCATAAGCCTTTTGCGCCAATGTGTGCGCTTCATTTAATTTGCTTAAATTATCACAAAGATGTTTATATTTATTTACCGCAGTATTATATTCTTCTGTTTTTAATTTCTTTGATTTATCTAAATCTTGACGAGCATTTTCTGCATTCATCGCTTCGATTGTTGCGTTTGCAGAATGAAGTCCGCCATTAAACAAAGGAACTTTTAACGCAAGCCCCCAATAAGCAGATTGGCTGCCTTCCTTGTCAAACAAATTACCTGCATCTGTTCCCATGGAATAATAATCGTATTTACCCACAGCCGCTAATGTTGGAAAACCGCCAGCGCGTTTTGACGAAGCGTTTGATTCATACATTTTGATTTGTCTTTGATAAATATCCCATTCCGGATTTGATTTTAATTCTTTCTGTTCAAGTGGTTCAAAAGAATTTGGAAAATCATCAGTTAAAACCACATCTTCCGTTTCATCAATTCCCGCCATTATTTTTAACATTCTGTATGCCGTATCACGATTAAACTGGGCATCAGACACATTAATTTCTTTGGTTGCAATATCAGATTCTATCTTTATCAAATTGCTTCGATTAGCGCGACCTGCAGCAGTTAATTTTTTACGCGCCGCGCGTGCATTATCAAGGTCTTTTTGGCTGGCAGCAACAATTCCATCTGTCATTTTCGCAGTCCAATACAAATTTGCCGCCGCATATTTTACTTCGCGTAATGTTAATTCTTTTGCCGATTTAGACATATCAATTGCATCATGCACAGCGTCAACAGCATTTCCTATTTTCCCAAAAGTATAAATAGGTTGGGTTATTTGAACACCTGCAGAAAAAATGTTGTCTGGAATTTCATTAAGCGGTATAACGCTTCCCAAAATAGCACCGATATCACTTGGGATTTCAACACCATTATGATTTCTGGGGTCTTTGACATTTATCAAATTCATATAAGACACATTTCCATCAATTGACATCCAACGATTAGCATTAACCGCGCTTAATTGAGCCTTGGCTTTTTTGATGTTTGCTTCGGCTGATTTCAAATCATTAGATTCAGCCACAATTTTATCGACCGCTTCCTTTAACGACAAATCCATTGCCAAAGCGTTCGGCATGCACATTAACCCACACAATACACACAACAATAATTTACGCATTTAATGCCTCCATCTTTTTTAAAATACCGTTCATAGTTTTAACCGTTTCAGCCAGTTTATCTTCGTCTTCGCTGGGTAAAACTTTGCAAAGACCTTCGAGTCCTTGCATAAATTTATCTATTAACTTTTCTGCCAAAGTGCGTCCTGATTTAGTGACTTCGTACCACATATCACGATGATCGTTTTTATCGATAGTACGAATTACCAATTTATCCGCCTCTAATTTACGAAAAACGCTGCAAAGATTAGCAGTAGATATAAATTCACGCGCTGCAAAATCTTTTAATTTGATTTTTCCAGCCAAATAAAGACGCATCAATACAAACATTTGCTGACGTGATTGCTTGGACGCAACACCCCATACAGGCTGCAAACGGCTTGAAAAACGGCCCATAATGCGCATATTTTCAGCCATTAATTCTGTCACTTCGGCATGTGTCATAAAATGTCCTTTTTAAATTATTTAAAAAAGTTAATTATTAAAAACTTTAATGATTATATATATAATAAAAAAATAAATCAAGAATTAAATCGATACGAATTTAGAATTTTTTAGAAAAAAAATCAAGTATATAAAATTTTTATTGCAAAAATTACAAAGCCATGTATAATAACTTCGATTTTTGGAGCGTCGTCTAATGGTAGGACAAGAGATTTTGGTTCTCTTTATCATGGTTC
>CAMYYT010000014.1 GCA_947303585.1 uncultured Pseudomonadota bacterium
CATCGCGCAGTATAACTATTACCACTTGAGTACGTTCCATTTGTTCTACATTTCAAATCCAATTCATATCTTTGATTAATTTTCACATCTAGCGATTTGACTTCTTGTAACTGACACCTGTTTTCGGCTGCATACCCATCACCGATAATGGTTAAACTTAGCAATAAAAAACTTAGTAAATATTTTTTCAAAGATTCCTGTCCTTTCTTGTGCTTATGATATCATATCTATTTATTTTATGAAAGTATTTTTTACAAATACCGATGTAATTCTTGACCGTTCTTGGACAACCATCTTTTTGCCCTTTCCACGCCAAAACCATAAAGGATTGCCACATTAGCCCAAAATTCCTTTGAATGATCCATATATTTTCTGTGCGACAATTCGTGCATTACCACATATCGCATTACTTCATATGGTGCAAACGCAAGACGCCAAGAAAACGATATATTTCCATTTAACGAACACGACCCCCATCGTGATGAAGTATCCCGCAAGGTTATATTTTTTGGCCAATATTCACGCGGTGTTGTTTTTATAATCTTTTTTATTTCAACCAATAATTCTGATTTGACACAATCACGAACCCGCCTTTCGAACATATCTATTCCGCCACCAATGCACAAAATTGTTTTGTCTGCATCCAGATATTTATTAGACCGCATTTCGCTGTTGTGAATTATTTGGACTTTGCGCCCCAATATTTCCAAAATCATATCTGGTTTTATTTTTTCTTTGGTTGGGGCTTTATCAAAAATTTTTTCTATCCATTTGCGTTTAGATTCTAAAAAATTCAACACGAATTTAGTCGATGTTGTCCACGGTTTTGAAATATGGATTTCTTTGGTTGGTGTTGTTTTTGGACGCAAAGTCACATTACGCGCACCACGCCGATTTTCTATTACTATGGGAACTTTTTCACCATTTGCCAAAACAAAAGAAATATTATCTGCCATTTTTTTATTTCACATACTGTTTTATTTCTTTGATGATTTTATCTGCATCAAATCCATATTCTTTATAAAGGCTTTGCGAATCGCCGGACGCACCAAATTTATCTATCCCAATAACTGCATCAGCTATTTCAAACCAATTACCTGGGGCGGCTGCTTCGATTGCAATTACACAACCGCGCAATATTTTGTTTTTATACGATTCGTTTTGCGAACGGAAAGTTTCCATATTTAACATAGATACAACTTGGACATTTTTAAACCGCGAAGCTATGTCCACCGCCAAAGGAATTTCTGAACCGGTGGCAACCAAAGTAGCTTTTGGACGTCCCGAACGTGCAGGATAAATTACATACCCCCCACAATCTAAATTCGAATCGCTTGGCGTTTCAATTTGCTTAAATTTTTGACGCGATAAAATAATTGCAGATGGATGTTCATTATCAGTCAAAGCAGTATTCCAAGAATATGCAATTTCACGCATATTACACGGACGATACACCATTAAATTCGGTATCAATCGCAAAGACGGTAATTGTTCAATCGGTTGATGCGTTGGACCATCTTCGCCAACACAAATACTGTCATGAGAAAAAACATAAACCACAGGCAACCGAGAAAGTGCAGCGATTCGAATCGCAGGCCTCATATAATCACTGAACGCCAAGAAAGTCGACCCCACAACACGCAAACCATCTGCTGCCATACCGTTCATTATTGCTGCCATACCGTGTTCACGCACCCCATAATTTATGTAATTGCCATTAAAATTATTTACTGTTATATCTTTGGATACTGATGTTTTTACACGCGTATTATCAGCCAAATCTGCCGAACCTGTTATTAAATTCGCACCATTTTTCATTAACAAATCAAGGTATATTCCCGACAATTCACGCGAAGAAATGTTATCTGGTGTTTTTGGTATTTTCACATGCGGCAACGCAAACACAGACTTTGATTTTTTACCGCCTTCGCGATTCGCAACAACTTCCCATAACCTTAACGCATCTTTGTCAGCATAACGCGCAATCAATTCTAACATTTCTGTATCTTTTAATGCGAAACCATGCGCAGCCTTGGTATTCGCCAAAGACGAATCGCGCCCCAAAATATTTTTACATTGTATAAATACCGGGTTTGCAGATTTTTCCGCCCTGTCCAATGCTTGTTCAATAGACGCAAAATCATTTCCACGCACAGACATCACATTAAAACCCAACGAACGCATACGCGCATTCACACTTAAATCTGTTTGTGCAACACCATCTATGGATAATTTGTTGTCATCCCACAAAACAATTAAATTATTCAAATTAAGCCGCCCTGCCAAAGAAAGCGCTTCGAAAGATACACCTTCCATTAAATCACCATCGCTGCAAAGACAATATGTATGCGCGCGAACACCACGAATTTTTTGCGACAAAGCAACCCCAACCGCGTTAGCAACACCTTGACCCAATGGTCCAGTTGTTGCATCTACGCCATCCAAGCAACATTCTGGATGCCCGGGCAGTCCGCCAGTTTTTCGAAACTTTTTTAAATCACCAATTTTATATCCTGATAATTTTAACACAGAATACAACAATGCGGCTCCATGTCCTGCAGATAAAATAAACCTGTCTACACCACGATGTAAATGATTAGCAAACACCGAAGTTACTATCTCTGCGGCATCCAAGATAATTCCAATATGCCCACTTTGTGCAGACAACACAGCGCCCAAAGCATAACTTTTGGCAATATTAGACATTTGTTGTAATTGTTTGGCATTGAACTTCATTTTATGATATTATATCACAAAAAGGGATGAAATAAAATGTTAAAAATTTGGACTGATGGCAGTTGTTTGGGAAATCCTGGCCCGGGCGGATGGGGTTTTATTGCTACAAACGGCAAAGAAGTGGCTGAAAGAAGTGGTGGCGAAAAAAATACCACCAATAACAAAATGGAATTAACCGCGGTGATAAAGGCATTAACTGCCGCACGCAAACACAGCGAAGTCGAAATTCATACCGACAGCCAATATGTGAAAAACGGCATGCAATCTTGGATAAAAAATTGGAAGAAAAACAATTGGAAAACAGCAGATAAAAAACCTGTAAAAAATCAAGAATTGTGGCAACAACTTGATGAATTAGCATCTGCTATAAAAATTCATTGGGTTTGGGTCAAAGGACACGCTGGCGAAGAATTCAATGAACGCGTAGATATACTGGCACGAACTGCCGCAGAAAGTTATAAATAAAAAAACGCCAAACGGCGTTTTTTTACTGTTGTTTTTCTTTTGTTTTTTCCAAAGTTTTCTTTTTCACCTTGTTAGCTTTATTCAAAGCGTCTTTTGTTTTTTTCTCGTTTTTAAGAATTTTTTTCATTCCTTCCAAATAAGCCTGTTTTGATTGTAAATTTAACACATCACACATATAAATCGCTTGGTCTTTGGTAAGTGGAGAAAAAAATTCTTCTTCACGTGCCACAACCATATATTCTTTTTCTTTGGTTTTGCCTTTTGGCTTATACCCCCTAAAATCTGGATTTTTAACAAATTCATGCCTGTAAGTTAAGAAAAATTGTCCGTTATTCACACCATTGTCATGAATACCAGTGACAACCCTGGGGACCGGCTTAAATTTATCATAAGGTTTTGACGAAACCTTTTCAATACCATAAACAACAAACCCTGGAACTATTTGAGTTGTATCCGTATAAACCGCGAATTCTGTCATAACGATATCGTTCATATCTTCAGAAATTTTCTTAAATTTTCTTCTTTTATACGGCTTAATTTTTTGGGGTTCTGCGTTCGAAGCAGACATACCATTTATATCATACCCCTTTTCTTCCAAGAAACCTAAAAACTCTTTTTGCAAGTCTCCATAAGTCAAAGACTTTTTTTCTTGCACTTGTTCTTCTTGTACTTTTTTTTCCTGTTCTGGCATATCTGTTCCTTTTGTGTTTCCAAGGTTTTTTTATGTATTCTCTCTCTTATACCCCGCGAAACCCAGTTGCAACAATAAACATTTCAACGCTGTCTTTGCGCGAAGACGGCGGTTTTATATAATGTACATCTTCAAAATGTTCTTTAATTTGTTTGACCAAATCATTTGTTGCACCCCCAGTAAATGATTTCGCTATGAATGTACCACCTTTTTTAAGCGCGCGCAACGCAAAATCCAGCGCATATTCCAACAACACCATTTGACGCAAATGATCTGTCTTTTTATGTCCAACAGTATTCGGCGCCATATCAGACATAACAACATCTGCAGTTCCTTTGCCTTCTTCATCACGAGAAAGATTAAGTTTTTCTTCCAACCAGCGCAGCGCTTCATCTGTTGTAAAATCTCCCTGATAAAATTCAACATTATTAATAGGTTTGATTTCCAACAAATCCATTGCAAATATTTTTGATTTTGGAAATTCGCGCGCCACATATTGCGACCAAGAACCTGGGGCCGCACCCAAATCAACAACCACTTGACCGTTTTTGAAGAAATGATATTTTTCATTCATTTCTATAATCTTATAAGCCGCACGCGCACGATAACCTTCTTTTTGCGCACGTGCAACATAAGGGTCATGTGCTTGACGTTGAATCCAAGCCGCCGATGATTTATGTGCTGCAATCTTTTTATTTAATATCTTCATTATGTTTTTTTGCTAATTGTCCCAACATATTTATTCTAAATTGCCAGGCACATTCTGCGCCACGCCCAAAAAGTCCATCTTTAAACACATAAGTAAGGCGATGCAAAGCTTTTTTGTTTTCATCCAAGGTTTGAACCCAGGACGTCAACCATCCCCCACGTAAATTTGGCGCGCGAAAATTGTGAACATCGATACATTCAACGGTAATTTTCCAAGCTATGATTTTACCATTTTTATTATAAACAGGGTCACAACTTGGTACATCAATCATATCTTTAAAAAAAGCTTTATCTTTTTTATTCATTTTTAAATGTTCCCTTATTTGTTACCTCCTGGAACTCCCCCTGCTTGTTGCATACGTTGCATAACCGCTTCCATTCCGCCCATACGTTGAATCATCGCCATTTGGCGTTTCATATTCAAATATTGTTTGATAATATGTTCTACATCACGAACTGAACAACCAGCTGTTTCCGCAATACGCGCCTTGGCATTAGCAAAAACTTTTTCTGGATCTTGGCGCTCTTCTGCTGTCATTGCTTCCAAGATTTTAATTTGAGCATCAACACTACCGTCTTTGATTTTTTCTTTCATCGCAGCCACAGCACCGCTCATTCCTGGGACCATTTTAAGAAGACCGCTAAAATTGCTCATCTTTTTAATTTGTTTCAATTGAGCCAACATGTCGTTCATATCAAATTGACCAGACATCATACGTTCGGCCGTTTCCTTCATTCCCGAAGGCATTTTTGCTGCTTCTTTTTCCAAATCTACATTTTCATTATTTTCTTCCACTTTTTTCTTTTTGCCGAAACCGAACATTTTTCATCTCCTTGGTTATTGTTTTTGTGTCTCTACTGTATGTTATTTGCTTTTTTTAGGTTTGTCCAGATACTTTTTAAGATATTTCCCTGTCAAAGAATCAGGATTTGCCACAACATCTTCTGGCGTTCCAACAGCGACAATCTGTCCTCCGCCTGCACCGCCATTTGGTCCCAAGTCTATAACCCAATCAGCAGTTTTAATAACTTCCAAATTATGTTCAATGACAATTACGGTATTTCCTTGGTCTACCAATTCGTGTAATACGCTTAACAAAGACTTTATGTCTTCAAAATGCAACCCCGTAGTCGGTTCATCTAAAATGTATATAGTTTGCCCTGTGCTGCGCGCTGCTAATTCTTTGGATAGTTTGATTCTTTGTGCTTCGCCACCAGACAAATCAAGCGAACTTTGCCCTAATTTGATATAATCCAATCCCACGCGTTTTAACAATTCAAGCTTGCGCGCAATTTGCGGAACATTTACAAAAAACCTGTATGCTTCTTCAACAGTCATATTCAAAACATCAGCAATAGATTTACCTTTGTATTTTACCGCCAAAGTTTCATCATTATATCGCTGTCCATGGCATTTATCACATTCTACATAAATATCCGCCAAAAAATTCATTTCTATTTTGATTTGACCGTCTCCTTGACACGCTTCACATCGTCCGCCTTTGACATTAAATGAAAAGCGTCCAGCATCATAACCGCGCGTTTTGGCTTCTGGCAAATTCGCAAAAAAATCACGAATATTGTTAAAAACACCAACATAAGTCGCAGGATTACTGCGTGGGCTGCGCCCAATAGGAGATTGGTCAATATCTACAACTTTGTCAATATTTTCGATACCACGAATAACATCGTGTGCGCCCGCTTCTATCTTCGAATTATACAACACGCGCATAATCGCAGGATATAAAGTATTTAACAACAAAGTAGATTTACCAGACCCAGACACACCCGTCAAAGCAATAAATTTACCCAGCGGAAAATCTACATTTATATTTTTAAGGTTGTTTTCACGAGCGCCTTCTATGCGAATAAATTTTCCATTACCACTTCTGCGTGTTTTTGGTACTTCAATTTTGCGCTTTCCAGACAAATATTGTCCCGTCAAAGATTCAGGATTTTTTATAACTTGTGCCGGTGTTCCTTGGGCAATCACATTACCACCGTTTATACCAGCCCCACGCCCAATATCCACCAGATAATCAGCCGCCCGCATCATATCTTCATCATGTTCCACAACAATTACAGTATTATCTTTGTCGCGCAACATTTTTAAAGTTTCAATCAATTTATCATTATCGCTTTGATGCAAACCAATAGACGGTTCGTCTAATACATATAAAACCCCGGATAAACCACTTCCTATTTGTGAAGCCAATCTTATACGCTGTGCTTCGCCACCAGACAAAGTGCCTGCCATACGCGACATAGTTAAATACCCAAGTCCGACATTTTGCAAGAAATAAAGTCTGGATGTAATTTCGCGCAATACCATAGACGCAATTTCATTTTCTTTACCAGTTAAATGGTTAGGCAAATCTTGGAACCAACGCAAAGAATCATCTATGGACATTTCACACACATCCATAATATCACAATTATTAATTTTTATACATAACGCTTGGATATTCAACCTTTTGCCATGACATACTGGACAAGGCTTTTCAGATTGATATTTTGATAATTCGCTGCGCGTTGATTCTGAATCAGATTCACGAAGTCTGCGTTCTAAATTAGGAATAACTCCTTCGTACGGTTTTTCATAAACATACCCGTTCCAATTAATCTTGATAGGTTCGTCCCCACTCCCATACAAAATAATTTCTTTATCTTTTTCAGATAACGCATGCCATGGCTTTGACAAAGGAATCTTGTATTTTTTATGCAACGCATCAAGAACATTTTCATATTGGCTAAGCATTCCACCACGAGACCAAGGCGCGATTGCACCACCCAATATAGATTTACTTTGGTCTGGCACAACCAAATCAGGCGAAATATTCAGTTGAATACCCAAACCATCACAACCACTACATGCACCAAGCGGGGCATTAAAAGAAAACAAGCGCGGTTCTATCTTTGGCACAGTAAACCCAGACACCGGACAAGCATATTCTTGGGAATACAAAGAATCTTCATCTGTATCCAAGCGACGCACAATAACAGCCCCAGGAACAAGCCTTAATGATGCTTCGAACGACGAATAAAGACGAGATTTAAATTCATCCATATCATCGCCCCTTAATTCTTCTGACGGCATTGCAACCCTGTCAATAATAACCATAATATTATGCTTTTTATTTTTATCCAAAGGTGGCACAGAAGCCAAATCATAAAGAGTCCCATCAACTATTGCGCGCTGATAACCTTGCTTTATTAAAAACGCAATCTCTTTTTTATATTCGCCTTTGCGGTCGCGAACCATTGGCGCCATGATATAAAATTTCACACCCTTTGGTATTTTGAGTGTCCATTCAACCATTTCTGCAATAGTCTGCGATTTAATCGGCAACCCAGTCACAGGGGAATACGGCACCCCAATTCTTGCCCACAAAAGACGCAAATAATCATAAATTTCTGTGACAGTCCCAACCGTAGAACGTGGATTTTTCGAAGTTGTCTTTTGTTCAATAGAAATAGCTGGCGACAAACCTTCAATTAAATCAACATCTGGTTTTTTTTGCATATCTAAAAATTGACGCGCATACGAAGACAAAGATTCAACATATCTGCGTTGACCTTCGGCATAAATAGTATTAAAAGCCAACGAAGATTTGCCTGAACCAGACACCCCCGTCAAAACTACTAATTTGTTCTTTGGCAGGTCTAAATCAATATTTTTAAGATTGTTTTCGCGCGCACCGCGAACTTTTATATTTCCAGTCATAACGGATATATAGTAATGTTTTATCAAAAATCAATATGTTAGTTTCGCTAAAATTATTCAGCAAAACCAACCGTTTTCAATGCATCCGGCGCCATAGAAATACCAGTTTTTTTAGTATTAGCTGGGCCTAATTTTTTTATCAGTTGCCCATCAACCCAAACATCTATGGCACCGACATTACCAAAAGTGGCCTTGAATTTATCACCATTAGGCATGTAATAAACATCCCCAGGAACCAAAACACGTGAAAATACACTACTTCCACGAGCATCTTCAATTTTTACCCAAGATTCTTTTTCTGCTTGTAAAACAACCCTGGCTTCTTTGCTGTTTTTGGTTTCGAATTTTTCATGCACAGGAAATCTAAAATCAGGCTCTTTGACTTCTTCTTTTTCTGCGACATTTTCAACAACTTCCACAGGCGCCACCGTTTCTGTTTCTTTGTTTCCACCAAACAGAACAAGTGCCAACACAATTACCAATATCAACGCACCCAAACCAGAAGCAAACCAAACCCAATGTTTTTTCACATATTCCCACGCAGATTTAAACCATTTTTTTACAGATTCCATATCAATTTTCACGGTCTGTTTTTGGACAATCGGTTTGACTTCTATTTCTTCTTCTTTGTTTTCCTTGGTCTCTTTGATTAAACCTAATTCTTTTTTAAGCTGCAAAATAACCTCATCAGGATTCAACCCTAATTCCACAGCATAACTGCGAGCAAAACCTAAAATATAAACATCTTCTGGAATGACACGATAATTACCTTCTTCCAGTGCAGTTAAAAATTCTTCTCGTATACAAAGCAATTTAGAAATCGTAGATATTTCGCGTTTTCTGCGACCAGTTGTTCTGGCGTTTTTCAACATTTCACCCGCGGTCATCCCCATCACAGCAGCATTCATTTCTTGTTGTTCATTCATCTTAAAATCCTTTGATACGAAATTGATAACAATATGTTATGATAGAAATATCTAATTGTCAATTAATCGCAAAAAAATCTTTTATAATTTTTTTCAAAATTTTTTCATCAACAATCTGATTAACATTTATCCGGAATTGTGCAGAATTCGGCATTCCCGCAGAATACCACGCAGCATGTTTTCGAAACATAGGCACCCCCGTTTTAACCCCATAATATTCAAGCACCAAATCGAGATGTCGCAACACGATTTCGCCTATGTTTTTAGGTCTGTCACAACAGCCACAAATTTGTCCGATAATCCAGGGTTGCCCCAGCATAGCACGACCTATCATAACACCGTCATAACCCAATTTTTGAAAATGTTCCACGCCAGCAACATCTTTGATATCACCATTTGCGATTATCGGAATTGGCAAATCTGGTTTTTCTGGCAATTGTGCCACCCCAGCATACCCTTGGGCGCGCGTTCGTCCATGAACCACAGCAAAAGACGCACCAGAATCTGCGGCAATATGTACCAAATCTTGCCAATCTTTATGGTCTTCATCCCATCCAAGTCGTGTTTTAATAGAAACAGGTATTTTTACAGATTTCACACAATCTTCTATTATTTTACCAGCAAGTTGGTGGTCGCGCATTAAATAAGCGCCTGCGCCGGCACGAGTTGCCACCTTTGGCACAGGACACCCCATATTAATATCAATCCATTTTGCACCAGAATCTTGCAATATTTTTGCGGCTTCGCCCATCAAATACGGGTCAGCCCCAAATATCTGCGCCCCGATATTACCTTCGTCCGCATAATCATCGAAATTACGAATACAGTTTTTATGTTGTTCCACCAACGAATGACAGGAAATCATTTCAGTCACCATAGAAACATCAGGCGCAAAATCGCGCAAAATCTTTCTGAAAGGCTTATCAGTAATCCCAGCAAGCGGTGCAGTAAAAATTTCTTTATGATTCTTAAACATTTGTGATATAATAGACGACATGAAAGAAAAAATCAAAAATTTATTTGCTTTTCTTGGGCGCGCCTGGACGGCAGGATCACGCGGAAAAATCGGTATTGTGTTAATGCTGTTATCATTATTCTTTTTCATTCGGCTTTTTTGCGGCACCAGCAGTATTCAAAATTTTGCGATAAACGCATGGCGGCTTAGCCATGAACGCGCTGAATTAGAATTGGCACAAAAACAATTGGAACAAATACAACGCCACATCTATTTATTGCAACACCCCAACAGTTCTTCTGATTATATTGAAGAGTTGGGGTTGCAAACATTAAATTTGGGCGACAGCGAATTCAAAGAATTAAAATATTAATTCAAATAAATTATCATCCCATTAAGATAGAAAGCAAACATCAACCATAAAATATATGGCAATATTAACCAAGCAGCAGTTTTACTGACATTAAAGAATTCGCGTGCCATAAATATAGCCACGATAATCAAAGCTGTCAGTATTAATAAAGCAATTTCTGGTGCATGTGAACCAAAGAATACAAACGACCAAAGCAAATTCAAAATTAAATTAATGGTAAACAAAATATAAGAATTTTTCTTGTTTGCTCTTTTCTGTTGCATAACAAAAAACAAAGCCAAACCAATCAAGAAATAAAGAACAGTCCACGCCACACTAAACACCCAACCCGCGGGCGTCAATGCAGATACATATAAACTGTTATACCATAAATTTCCACCAGTTGTCATTGGTGTCACCAATACACCAAAAAAACCTGGCAAGAAAGACAAAAACATAGCAAAAATAAATTTTAAAAAAGTCATTTTTTACTCCTTTGATACAATAAAATTATATCAAAGCAGCCATCCTAATCATATCGGAAAGAATACCTGCGCACCTTCCCCTCGCGTTGATGTAAAACACCAATGCGGGAACATCAGTTGCCAGCCCCCGCAAACACCGCCGCCCGGAAAGCCGAGTGGATCATGACGTAGTACGCGCAACCGTTCGCACAGCTCCTCGCACAACCAAATTCAGAATAGTTGTCGCCCCCGCCCAGCCACGACGAGGACTCGTAATCTTGTTGTTCAAATTTTGTTGCACGACACCAGCAATACTGACCGTCACTTGTCGAGCCCATAGCATTTGCTGCTTTTTTAGCGTCACTTTGCTGCGTATATATCAAATTGTCACCACTTCCGCTCCACAGATTCGTAGCTCTAATAGTATTACAACTTGCCTCACCCCTGACCGTGCCGTATTCAAACTCGACCTTCCATTGTCCTTTTTCCAATTCACTACATGTTTGTGCTGGGTTCTTGACATCATCTATATAGCAGGTGCCGTCTTTACTATATGCTTTGTAAGAAGATCCATTTATTTTTGTATTCACAGCCGCCAACCCGGTTGTCGTTGTAGCGGTCGTACTTGTTGTGGTTGTCGTTGACGTGGTCGATGTTGTCTGCGTTTCTGGGGGGTTTGTGGGTTCTGTCGGCTCCGCAGCTGTAGCTGTTTTATTTTTCTCTATTTCCGCTTTCTTATCTTCTATTTCTTTTTTCGTTTGGGCGATTTGTGTATCCAACGCATTACTTTGTCCCTGATATTCTTTTATCTTTTGTGATTCCACTACATTCCCAACCACGCCTACCGCCGTTAATCCTATGGTAGATAAACCTGCTATCTTTAACGCCTTGGTCGTCCCTTCACATTTTTGAAGCCGTTCCATTTTTTCTTGTTTCGATCGCGTCAATTCCGCTATGCGTGGATTTTCCCCAAACGATAAACCTGGCAACAAACACATCAATCCGCTTAATATATATATTTTTTTCATCTTGTTCCCCTATTCTTTGATGTTTGCCTTTTCCGTTTGAAGATTTTGATATTCAGTCTGCTTTTGTTGCAATTTTGTTTTTTCTTGGCTTATCTTACTGCCCTGGACCGCCGCCGCCACACCAGTAGATACAACCCCAACGCCACCTATCACAGTTGCCGCTACCCAGCCTTTTTTCTTTTTTTCACATCTTTCGATTTCAGAATCTAATATTCGATTATCGTTTTCCAATGTTGATATTATCTGTTGTTCTTCCAGTCCAGTCGCAATGTCCGGTAATTCGTATGCTTTTACATTTGACACATTAAACGCGAACGCTGCGCAAACAAATAAAAACAACCATGATTTTTTCATATAAAATCCTTTCCATTATATATGATAAGATTATATCATAAAAACACAGCAGATTCAAAAAAAAATTACCCACGAACGCCGTATTTACCACGATTTATTGGACGATAAGAAAGCGCTTCGGATAAATCCGCCATTGTTATATTATCATCACCACGCAAATCTGCGATTGTCCGCGCAAGACGCTTTATACGATTATATCCACGCGCAGACATCCCCATATTTGCCGCAGCAGTATTCAAAAATGCGGTTAATTCATCACTTAATACAACATATTTGTCCATATCTGCACCATCCAGCAACGCATTAACATAACCCTGACGCGCGATTTGTTTGTTACGCGCAGCCACAACGCGTTCACGAATTTGGGCGCTGGTTTCAACATTTTCATCCGCCCCAGTATTCATTTCCCATGGATTCACAGCGTCTACATCAACATGCAAATCTATTCTGTCTAATAATGGACCAGATATTTTATTTTGATATGCTTCGGCACATCTAGGCGCGCGCGAACAAGACATCGCAGCATTACCCAAATGCCCACATGGACACGGGTTCATCGCCGCTATTAATTGAAAATGCGCAGGATAAGTCGCGTTTTTCTTGGCCCGCGATATAACTATTTTTCCAGATTCCATTGGTTGACGCAATATTTCCAATGTGGCGCGATTAAATTCTGGCAATTCATCCAAAAATAAAACACCATTATGTGCCAAAGATATTTCCCCTGGTTTTGCATCGCTGCCCCCACCCGCCAAAGCAACCGCACTGGCAGTATGATGAATACTGCGAAACGGACGATTCGAAATCAAAGATTGATTGTTTAATTTACCCGCAATCGAATAAATAATCGAAGTTTCCAAAATTTCACCAGGTGTCATTTCCGGCATAATAGTTGGCAATCGCGATGCCAACATCGTTTTCCCAGACCCCGGAGGTCCCACCATTAACATCGCATGTCCGCCAGCCGCTGCGATTTCCAAAGCGCGTTTGGCTGCGGCTTGTCCATGAACTTCGGCTAAATCGCCAACTTTTTCATTTGTCTGTGTTGGCTTTATCATTGGGGGCAAAGGTAAAATTTGGCTGCCCCGAAAATGATTTATCAATTCCATTACATGACCAGGCGCCAAAATATTCGTATGCCCTGCCCAGCGTGCCTCGCTCCCCTGCACCCCAGGACAAATTATTCCCAAACCATTATTATGCGCCCAAACACTGGCTGGCAAAACACCACCTGTTCTGACAATCGCACCATCTAATCCTATTTCGCCAATAATCACATATTTTGCAACTTCATCTTTTGGCAAAATATCCATAGCACACAAAATTCCACATAAAATCGGTAAATCAAAATGAGAGCCTGTCTTTTCAATATCTGCCGGCGATAAATTAACAGTAAGTCTTTTTGATGGCAAAGACAAATTCAACGCAGACAACGCATTTCGTATTCTTTCCGCAGATTCTTTGACCGCCCTATCAGCCAAACCGATAATATTAAATTCAGGTTTTGCAAACCCAGCAGACAGTTGAACTTGGACATCTATTTTTGTGACATCCATACCATTAAAAATGATTGAATTCAAATTTATCATAATGCTATATTATAACTTGCATAGATGCTTTTCAAGGTATAAAATACGAAAATCACAAAAGGATTATTTATGCCAGCAAAAAACAAAAATACAGCCAGAGAATGGTTCGATACTATATTTTATGGTGGGCTTATTGCCATCATTTTCCGCAGTTTTTTACTTGAACCGTTTAACATTCCATCTGGTTCTATGATTCCTTCGTTACAAGTCGGCGATCACATATTTGTTCAAAAGTGGTCTTATGGATATTCAAGATTTTCTTTTCCTTTTGGTTCTTGGAATTTATGGGACGGGCGTTTCTGGGCCAAGCACGAACCAAATGTTGGCGATATAATTGTGTTCCGTAAACCTAATGGAAATGTTGAATATGTCAAAAGATTGATTGGAACGCCTGGCGATACAATCCAAATGAAAGAAGGTCGTCTTTATATCAATGGCAAACAAGTAGAACGCAAAGACCCGCGTCCATTTATAATTGCTAATTTGCCAAAATCTATGCGCAGCGTTGGTTTTTACAAAGACAATATGTCTATCAAGGGTAATAAGATATGGATAGACAACAAACCTGCTCCGTTTAATTATACTATTGAATACAAATCAGACAAAATCTGTAACAGCGGTCAATTTGAATGTGGTGTTTTTGACGCAACTGAATACACCGAAGTTTTACCGAACGGTATTGAACACAGTATAATCGAAATGTCTGATAATGGACCTTTGGATAACACAGAAATGTTCACTGTGCCAGAAAACCATTTATTCTTTATGGGCGACAATCGCGACCAAAGCGCAGACAGCAGAACAACCGCGGTATCTTATGTCAACCGCGACAATGTTTTGGGTCGTGTTTGGTTTATTTGGTATTCACATAATTATTATGCGCCTATGTTGGCAATATGGAACTGGGGCAATAAAATGCGCTGGGCTAGATTCGGATTAAAAAAGAAGCAATAATGAAATTAAATTACGAATTTAAAAACCAAGAGTTATTAAAACTCGCTTTGACACAAAGTGGGATAGATTCAAAGCACAATAATGAACGTCTTGAATTTATCGGGGATAGAGTATTAGGATTGTCTGTTGCAAACCTGCTTTATAAAATGTATCCCGATGACGCCGAAGGCAATTTGGCGCGCCGCCATGCATTTCTTGTTTCCACAGAAACTCTTGCACTTGTTGCTACAAATATCGAACTTGAAAAACACTTGCGTCACGGTCACATGACAGGTGGAAAAATTACTCACATACTTGCTAATGCAATGGAAGCAATTCTGGGTGCAATATTTTTAGATGGTGGTTTTGAAAGTGCACAAAAAATTATCATGGAATTATGGCACGATATGGCTGCTGCGGAAATAGTCGCTCCAAAAGATGCAAAAACAGCTTTGCAAGAACTCGTTCAAAAACACACAAATGGCGAATTGCCTGTGTATGAATACAGCGAACCAAACGGGCTTTCCCATAACCCAGAATTTACTGCAACCGTAAGTGCGTTGGGAAAATCTGCAACTGGGGTTGGTGCATCAAAAAAACTAGCGGGATTAAATGCGGCGGAAAAATTGCTAAAAATCCTTGCAATTTAAGATTCTGCCGATTACAATCACAACACAAATAAACAACATAAGGAAATAAAAATGTTTTCAATATTACTTGTATTACTTATCATCGTAGCAGTTTTAATGACAGGTTTGATTTTGTTACAAAAATCCGAAGGTTCTGGTATGTCTGGGTCCAGTGCGGCTTCTATGTTTGGTGGTGTTTTAACAGGGTCCAGCGCGGGTAATTTTTTAACAAAAACAACTGCAATCTTGGCGACAATATTCTTTATTTTGTGCGCCCTGTTATCTTTGGTTGTTGCAAAAACAGATATTTCTGGCAACAACGGCAGTGCTTTGCGTAATGAATTAAACACCGAAGCACAAGAACCAATCAGTGAACCATTACAATCTACACCGACAACAAATTCAACAGAACCTGTTAGTGTAAAAGAATAAAAAAAAACAACCGCCACGGCGGTGTTTTTTTATATTTCACATAAAATTCTGGGGATTTACATCTATTTTAACCCGAATATTGACAGGTTGTTTTATTTTATCTATCCACGAACGAACAATCGGTTGTAAACTAGCGCGCGCGTCCCCAGAAACCAAGAATCTCATACGATACCAATTTCTTATTTGATAAATTTGCGCTGGGATTGGTCCCATAATTTTTCCACCGTTCAACTGCGGCGCACATCTTTCCAATTCTTCACAATATTTTTTAAGTATTTTTTCATTTGCGCCTTCTACTATTACAGCAACCAATTGTCCAAACGGAGGCATTTTTGCAGCGCGTCTTGATTCCATATCGCCAGCAATAAAATCATCACGATTTCCAGCACAAATCGCGCGTATCACAGGATGTTCTGTTTGATATGTTTGTAATAATACGCGTCCTGGGAAAGCGCCGCGTCCCGCACGTCCAGCCACTTGGAATAATTGTTGAAAAGTATGTTCGCCCGCACGAAAATCTGTCCCAAACAATCCCATATCCGCATCAACAACCCCAACCAAAGTTAAATTAGGGAAATGATGTCCTTTGGCTAAAATCTGTGTCCCAATAACTATATCAATCTCACCGTTCTCCATTTTACGGACCAAACGTTCCAGCGATTCTCGCGACATAATTGTATCACTTGACACCAGCGCAGTTTTTGCATTTGGAAAACGTGCAGATATTTCTTCTTGAATTCGTTCTACCCCTGCCCCGCGCATAGAAACTTCCATTCCGCACTTTGGACATTTTGTGGGCAACGGCACCGTTTTACCACACATATGGCACACCATTTTATTCAGATGTTTATGATAATTAAGTGCCACAGAACAATCGTCACATTCGCCAACCCATCCGCATTTTTTACATTGAACAATAGGTGCAAACCCACGACGATTTATAAACAACATTACTTGCTTTTTATCTGCCAAAGTCTTTTTTATTTCTTCACATAATTGCGGCGACAAACAACCACTTTTTTCTTCGGCACTTTCACCCAGTTTATATGGTTCTGGTCGCGCACTGCGCATATCTATGGTTTCAATAGTCGGCAATTGCGCGCCACCAAACCGCGAATTAAGACGCAAACGATTATACTTTCCAATCGCAACATTGTGTAATGTTTCTATTGACGGAGTCGCGCTTGCCAATATAATCGGGAAACCAGCGATTTTACCACGCAACACAGCCATATCTCGAGCATGATAATTCCCCATATCTTCTTGCTTGTACGAAGTATCATGTTCTTCATCTACAACTATCAATCCAAGGTTTTGCCACGGCAAAAACAAAGCACTGCGCGTTCCAACCACTATCTTGATATCGCCACGTGCAACGCCACGCCAAATTTCGCGACGACGAGATGCAGTTAAATTACTATGCCAAACCACAGGCGGCGCACCAAATCGTTGCTTGAATCTATCCATAAATTGTGCAGTCAAAGCAATTTCAGGCATCATTAACAATACAGATTTTCCCTTGGTATACGCACGCAACGCCGCATCAAAATAAACTTGGGTTTTGCCCGAACCAGTTATTCCATCCAACAAATGGACAGAAAATTCGTTTTTTTCTATGGCTTTACCAATTTCATCTGCTGCAAATTGCTGTTCTTCGTTCAAAACAACATTGTCCATATCGTGATATTCATAAACAAAATCATCTTTCGCTTTTTCGCGCCAATTCACAGGAATCAAAATTCCATTTTTTATCATAGTCTTTATCACACCATTTTTAACATGTGTGATATTCATTATATCGTTTACCGACATCGCTTCGTTATCATTAGATTGAAAAGCGTCCATCACAGCCTGACGCGTTTCTGTCATTTTGGCATCTGTTTCAAAATTAAAAGAATATAATTGTTCGACTTTTGGTGGCAAAAAAGCATCAGGAACATTCAAAATCAATCTCAACACAGCCCCCGGCGCCATCAAAGTCCAATCAGACATTTTATATATCCAATCAATATCAGCCTTTGACATTTTCCCAAAATTACAAATTTCAATAACAGGCTTAATTTTTGAAACATCTAAATCACTGTCGCCTGCCCCCACTATCACGCCTATATATTGCCGGTTCATCACAGAACACCTGACAAAATCACCAACATCAGCAGGAGCAATCAAACGATAGTCATACCCCTTGTTTATGACATTAGGAATTAAAACTTTTACAATATCGCCACTTTTGAACATAAACATAAAATACTTGTTTTTTTTCTTTTTTTCAATAATCATTTATATGTTATGTGGAAAATATTATTTGAATTAAGCGACAGATTCTTCGCCACCGTACCAATAAAAAAATGGCGTGTTTTTTTGCGTGGCACGGTTCTTTTTGATTACAGAAATAAATTAAATGCGCTTTTGCATGCTCGTCCTGATTTGAAGTATAAAAAGATGCGACTTGCCAAAGGTGGCGGTTCCCTGGTGTTTATATTTGGCAAAGAAACCTTTAAAGTGCGCAAACACCATCATGAAAGTTCCACTTTTAATCGGTTCATTTATGAAAAACGGGTCACAGACGCAATTCGTTCTTTTTGCCCTATTGCAATACCGAACATCGAATTTTTTACCTCTGACGGATTTACTTTTTATAAATCAAACTATATCCCTGGAAAATTATTGGTGTCTGTGCCAACTTGGAAAATAAAAAAGTATCAGCAACAAATAAGCAACCAACTGGCAGATTTTATATATAAAAAATCTTTTGCCAATCCCCCAGAGATAGAAGATTTAAAAAAAGTTCCAACCCAACCTGGTTTTTCATGGGTTCATGGCGATATGTGCAGCAACATTTTGGTTAACCCAAAAACGATGGAAATTACTGGGATAATTGATTGGGAATGGGCTGGATACAACCCGACAGATACCGAATTCAATGGTTTGGTTTGGGTTCGTAAAAAAATGCGTAAAATCGGTCTTGATAAAAGTACACGCGCAGCATATCAAGAAATTTTAAAACAACATTAGGCAATCTTGTCTATTACTGTTTTTATATCTGCATCATTTGGAACATGGTTAATCACAAAATCCGCTTTGTATTGTCCGCGGAACCAAGTTCTTTGTCTTTTAGCGTATTGGTTGGTTTTTGTTGTCCAATTTTCAACAGCTTCTTTTTCAGATATTTCGCCACGCAACATTTTACATAACTGTTCTGCGCCAATCGCGCGGGTCTCGTCAAAATTATTAGCGATAATACTTTCAGCCTCTTTCAAAGCACCGCCTTGAACCATTTCTGGAATTCGTTTAGCAATACGTTGTAATAAAACATCTCTATCCGGCAGAACCAAAATTTTATACGCATCTGGCACCAGCGCACCAGTCCGCGGCAACTTTTGCCAATCTGTCAAAGATTTTCCTGTTTCCAGAAAAACTTCCAGCGCGCGCGCCACACGTTGCGGATCAGTTTTATCAAAATCTTTTGACAATAAATTACGCGCTGCAATTATATCTTGTTTCACCATTTCACGCGCGCGCGCCCTATTTTCAGAACTTACTTCTGGCACAGAAGAAATGCCATTTAACAAAACATTTATATAATAACCTGTACCACCAACAAAAATTGGTGTCTTGTCCATCGCAATAACTTCATCCATGGCTTTGCGCGCCAAAATTAAATAATCAGAAACACTAATATGCTCTTTTAGTGGCAATATAGAAAACAATTTATACGGAACACCATCTATTTGTTCTGTTTCTGCTTCTTTTGCACACGAAAATGGCGATGCAGATATATTCTCTATCCCGGCATATATTTGCACACTATCGCAATTTATAATCGCACCATTTATACGCAACGCTAATTTATGGGCAAAATCAGATTTGCCTGATGCAGTAGGACCAGTAATAATAATTGCTCTGTTGCTCATAAATCCTATTATAAAATCGATTTTACCTTTTGCAAGTTATACATTATCGTGATACAATGTAAACCAGATATAGAAAGAAAGGATAAACTTATGAAAAAAATTCGTGTTGCTATTAACGGTTTTGGACGCATTGGGCGTCTGGTTTTGCGCGCTGCGCTGGAATCAGGTCGAAAAGATATAGAATTTGTTGCAATTAATGATTTGGCACCAATCGAACAAAACGCATATCTGTTGGAATATGATTCTGTTCATGGAAAATTAGGTATGGAAGTCAAAATCAAAAACGATTACATTATTATCGGTAATCAAAAAATTAAATGTTTATCCGAACGTGATGCTACTAAATTGCCATGGAAGCAATTAAAAATAGATATTGTTATGGAATGCACAGGATTATTCACTGCGGCAGACAAAGCACGTGTTCATCTGGAAAATGGCGCAAAACGCGTTCTGGTTTCTGCCCCATCTGCTGGCGCTGATAAAACAATAGTTTTCGGCGTTAACGATAATAAAATAACCAAACGCGATTTAATTATTTCAAACGCATCTTGCACTACCAACTGTTTGGCACCGGTATTAAATGTATTGGATAAAAAATTCGGTATTGAAAACGGATGGATGACAACAGTCCACGCTTATACTGGGGACCAGCAATTACTGGATAAAACCCATAAAGACCCTAGACGCGCACGCGCAGCATGTCTGTCTATGATTCCAACCAGCACTGGTGCAGCCAAAGCAATCGGTCTGGTGTTGCCAAAATTGGCTGGAAAATTAGACGGTATCGCGATTCGTGTTCCAACCCCAGATGTATCTGTCGTGGAATTGGTTTTGAATATGAAAAAGAAAGTGAAACCAGAAAACATTAACAAAGCAATGTTCGATGCAAAATCTAATATATTGGGATATGTCGATAAACCTTTAGTTTCTATCGATTTTACACACGATGCACACAGTTCTGTGTTTGATGCATCTCAAACGCGCGTTATTGATGACACAGTATTACATGTGACTGCATGGTACGATAACGAATGGGGCTTTTCAAACCGTATGTGCGACACAGCTGTTGCAATTGGAAAAACATTATAAAACAAAAACCGCCGAAACGGCGGTTTTTTACAAAGAAATCTTATGTTTTATTTCGCGGATGCGTGCCAATATTTCACGCAAATCAGCATCACTTATTGTTGGCGCCTGATTTTTGTTTTGAATCTCGTCAACCAATACTATGCAAAGGGTCGCCAACAAAGCACTTTCTTGCAACGGACCAATCTTGTCCAAAATTTGACGCGCACGCGCATCAACGATTCGCCCCAATTCTATCAGGCGACCTTCTTGACCGTCTTCGCATCCCATGGGATAATTTCGATTAACAATAGGTATCGATACAACGCTCATTTCTTTAATTTCTCTAGTATTGAAACAGATTTTTCAATTAATTCCCGCGCATTTTCATTTCTTTCGCGCAAATTTTTAACCTGTTTAGTTAAAATAGCCACTTCCAAATCAGTTTGCTTGCTGGCACACTGGGCATCAGCGCGCAAATGCACCGCCAAAGATTCCAAAGAATCCAATTCTTGAAAAATTTGTTCTTTAATATCTGCCATATTTGCATTTTACGATATTTTTTATATGCGTTCAACCGGAAAATATGATATAATATATTTCGTTAAACGAGGGATTGTTTTATGAAGACGAAAATTATTTATATTTCTGGAAACGAAATTTTTGATATGAACGATATTCGCGCCGCATTCGAAGAAGTCCGTAACGCTTTGAATCTAGATAAAAACACGGTTCTTTTTGGCGTCCCGGTAGACTGTGAAGATGCGGGATTAATACCACAACAAACTGATTCGGTAAACAAAGAACAAATTACCCAGGAAAAAAATGAAACACCTTGTTTACAAACAGAAAATATTGAACAACCTGTGGTTGAAACAGAAATAACTGTTGAACAAGAAACAGTTGTGAAAGAACCTGTTGACACAGAAATCACACCAGAAACAACCACAGAAACCGAACAAACTGTAAAAAAACGTGGTCGACCACGCAAAGAAACTGTCAAAGAAGAAATCGTGATTGAAACACCAAAAGAACCAGAAGAAAATATCCAAGAATCAGTAAATACTGAAAATATTGTTGAAAATGACGATAAAGAAAAACTTGTACCTATTTTGTCCGTGTTATCCGTAAACGAAGAAGATGAAGAAAACACAGAAAATACAATTAATCAAAACGAAGAAATTGATATAATAGCTGAAATATCAGAAGAAGTCATCGCTCATGACGAAGAACAACAAAATAAAACACTTGCTGACAATATCGACGAAAAAACAACGGACTCTGATGAAGAAGATTTAGAGAAACTATTGTCTGCAATGACACCTTTGCAAGAAGATGTATTAGACAAAGCACCAATCATAGAACAGCCAGTTTCTCAATCCGAAGATATCTCTGTTGATGCAACATTACAACAACTGGCATCTGAATTTGCCGAAAACCAAGATAAAATTGCATCTTCGACAAAATCTTCATCACGCAGTAAAATCGGCAAATTGCGCAACATATTGCCATTCAAACAATCTAAACACAAAGACCAAGGACTTGGGGATTTATTCGGTTGGGCTGGGGTTGCCGCAAATGACGAAGATTTTTCAGTCCCCGGATTTTTCACTAATGTAGCATCAAAAAAATAACACATGGAAAAACTGACCAGAATTGATATTGAAATGTTAAGAGCTTCTGGATTAAATATCATAGAAGCTGAATCTGACGGTAATTTTATAGCTTTTGAAGACCCCTCTTGTATTTTTCATATTCTTGATAGTTTGTTAGAAACCGCTTCTGTTATCGCGGCTATTTTGGCTGTACTAATGCTTACTGGATGGGCCGTTTTGTATATCAAGAACGGTATAAGAATGGATACCGTATTCAAAAATTTTCGTAATTTATTATTGGTTTTTGCTGTTTTGGGTTTAACCAAACCAATCGTCAATTTTATATACGGCAGCAATTTATTGGACAAACAATGCCCAACAATAAAAGTAGAAATAGATAAAATCCTTGAATTAAAAGCGCAAGCACCTGCCCCGAAAACAGCAACCTATGATGTTTTTACAGTTTATGATTCCGGCGCAAAAATAGACACTTCTTTTTTGGACGAAGATGTTGACACAAACACCCCAGACGCAACATATGATACTTATCAAGGTTCGGGAAATTATTTTGCTAATTACGCATTGCAAAACGGCGGAACAATTGATGAAAACGGCGGGATAGTATTTCAAGATAAAAACGCTGGTATTCAAAAAATTGTATCTCTGTTAAATTCAGATGAATTTTCAAACCAAACAATCAAAGAAGTATTAATGAAAGCAGATTTATACGATGGTCCGTCAGATGCGAACTCGTCGTCTTTGGTTGCATCACTAAATATTTCTGACGATACAACAATGCAATCTCTGTCAGATTCGGACAAACAAAAAATTGCTCAAATGATTGTAAATAATATATCTGCACAAAATACAGCATCCAGCCCAAACCCCAGTTTTGTTAGCGTAGAACGCAAATCTAATTCATTGATATTTATAAACCGAAAAGGTGAAAAAATAGAACGTTCTGGCGGAACAATAGCATGGCGTCACAATAATCCGGGTAATATAGTAAATTCAAAATTCGCACGTGCTAATGGTGCACTTAGTGTTTCTGGAAAATTTGCTGTGTTCCCCGATGAACAAACGGGTATGAATGCAATAAAAAAACTTTTGCGTTCAAAAAGCTATAATAATCTTTCTATCAAAGGCGCGATTCACAGATGGGCGCCCGCAGCAGACAGCAATAACCCAGAAAGATATACCAAACAAGTAGCAAAATTTACTGGTTTATCACCAGATAGAAAAATTAAGGATCTTAATGACCAAGAATTACAGGCCGTAGCAAATGCTATACGCAGAGTCGAAGGTTGGAAACCAGGAAAAGAACGCAAATTATAAAAGGAAAAACATTATGAAACAAAAAAATATTATTATATTGTCTATAATTTTTGTTTTAGTGGTCTTTGTTGTCATTGTATCATTAATATCCCGAATAGAACCAAAACCTGTATTTGAAGACCAACCATTTGATAATGTTATGTTAATTGATACTTCAGAATTTTCCGATGGATTACCAAATCCAACATCTGTCGTAACTTATCCTTTAGACGAATTTGATATGGGTATCAGCGAAAAATATACTTATAAAATTGATATAAATAACGATGGAAAAGTCGATAAAATTACAAAAACATTTTTTGATACAGGCAACGCGCACGCTTATTATAAATATACCATAGAATTAAATAAAAACAGCAAATATGTTGATATAACCCCAGACGGTTTACAAACCACAAATGGAGCAGACTGTGATTTGCGACAAATACAATTCAGATTTAAACCTTCGTTTCAGATAACGGTTATCAACCGTGAAATGGGCGACACATGGGACGAACCAACAACTGCATACAAAAAAACTTTTTCTTTACAGGACGACAAACTGACAGAATCTAAAGAATTCAAAATGCGTAAAATATGTGATGTCAAAGAACTATTTTAACAGATGCAGATTACGTGCAGAATAAAACACATTTCCAGAGACCAATAGATGGTCATACAGTTTTATGCCTAATTTTTCTAGTGTATTTTTCAATTCTTGGGTTATTAATAAATCTTGAGATGAAAAAGAAGAAACTCCTGATGGATGATTATGTAATAAAACAATGCTACCTGCATTTAAATCCAAGGCTTTCTTGACAATTTCGCGAACATACACTGCCGCCCAATCAATTGTTCCAGAGCTATGTAATTCGTCTTTGATTAATCTGTATGCAGAATCTAGATAAAACACGTGAAATTCTTCCACTGTTTTTCCTTGTAATAATATTTTACAATAGTTTTCTAGTTTTTCATAACTATGGAATATCGGAGTCGCATCTAATTCGTATTTATACTTCATTTCTGTTATTCTATGAATCAATTTGAAAAACACAGCCGTATTTTCTTTTACCCCTTCATTTTCAACTAATTTTTCCATTGGCGCAGATAATAACTGATGTATGCTGCCATACTTCTTATACAACTGTCTTGATAACATACGCACATCGCGTCTTGGTATAGCATAAGTCAAAAGCAGTTCTAATATTTCATAATCTGCCAATTGCCCATCAAGAAATTTTTTACGAAGTCTTGCTCTGTGACCTTGTTGCAAAGATTGTATATCCTTTGTATTAATCATTTAACATTTTTTCTGTGAATATAATCACGCCATCTTCTGTGATTCCCAAAGTGTGTTCCCATTGTGCAGACAAACTTCCATCAGCTGTTCTGACCGTCCATCCATCTTTTTCATCTGTCTTACACATCCAAGTTCCAACATTTATCATCGGTTCAATAGTAAAAACAAAACCAGGTTGCATAATCAATTTATCATACGATTTATCATAAAAATGTAAAATATTGGGATTATCATGCATAACTTTGCCAATACCATGCCCACAATAATCGCGCACAATAGAAAAACCATGTGGTTTTGCGACACTTTCTATTACTTTCCCGATTTCAGACAAAGGTACCCCTGGCGCACAGATAGAAATTGCAGCATTCAAAGCATCCTGACAGGTTTGAACTAATTCACGTGCTTTGCTTGAAACATTGCCTATCATAAACATACGCGACGCATCTCCATGGAAACCGTGATATTCTGCAGTCAAATCAATATTTACAATATCACCATCTTTTAAAATTACATCATCGCTGGGGATTCCATGACAAACGACTTCGTTTATAGATGTACAAATACTTTTTGGGTATCCCATATATCCCAAATCAGACGAACGGGCCCCATTTTCTTTCAAAAACGCAGCAACTAATCTATCAATTTCACCAGTTGATATCCCTGCAACAACATAAGGTGTTATAAAATCAAAACAGCGCGCGACCAAATCCCCAGAAACACGCAATCTTTTAAAATCTTTCGGAGCATACACAGATGATAACATTTTTACTTCCTTCTTTTTAAAGCTAACTTAGCCGCCCTGGCAGACAATTTTAATGAAAAATCACGAATTAAAATTCCCGGTTGTAAACCTTTTGTCCTGCACATTCTTTCTAAATCATTTAATTTCAATAAAACATTTACAATTTCTTCTTCAGGCCATATTTTTACCGCCATATTAAACTTATCAGCAACTTTCCAAAACAGTTTTGGTAATTGTCCGTCTGCCACCGCTGTTAATAACTTAGTAAAATGATTATAAAGCATACGAACCAACAAATTTGCATCTGCGCCGCTATAAATCAATCTGTCCAAAGCAACCATTGTTTGATTCATATGCCCCGCAGTCAAAGAATACATATAATCATCAGCGCTAGTCGCCGACGTATCAGGCAAACATTTTTCAACATCTTCTAAATCTACAACATGTTTATCAGAAACATATATCGCTATCTTTTGTAAAAAACTGCGTGTAATTCCCCTGTCGCCACCCATATGAGATAACATATAAGACATCGCATCTGGCGTCACCTGACGAATTCCCGCCTGGGCAGATAATTCTTTGTGGATAAGCGCTTCAAGTGTTTTTGCATCATCAGTATAGCAGGCAATCGCCGCTATATTCTTTTCATCTTCAAATAATTTACGCAAAGACCCAACACGCAAATCCCCAGCCGTCACAATCACAGTTGCACACAAAGAAGACGAAGTAACTAATTCAGATATAATTTTTGTATCACTATCCCCCGCCCCAGATATCACAACAGCTTTGCGTCCACCAAACATAGAAGGACTGAAACTTTCCGCAAAAACAGCGTCTTGTTTATCGCGCAATTCGTTTGCATCCAAAGCCAACAAATTACCCTTTTCTATTTCTAATTTTTCAATGGCTTTATCACACAATTCATCAACCAGACCAGCATCTTGCCCGTATATTAACACCGCGTTAACATTAGCAATACCAGAATTAAAATCTGATTCCTTCCACTTCATCTTATTGGCTTCCTGTCTTTTGAATTTCAGCAATCACACGTATACCAATCTTATCTGACAGTTGTTGTATCGTATTAAGGACGGCATTATTATATGAAGCATTTGATGCAACAAGATACCGCACAAAAGTATAACTTTCTGCAGCAGATTCACTTCCCCGAGCAATTTCCTTGTCTCCCTCTTTCAAAACATAAGACGCATTTAATCTTACCTCTTGCCAAAGCGCATCACCCGCACGTTCAAACGCTTTGTATTGAGTGACTGGTTCTTGTAAGTTTACAACCAACGAATATTTTGCGCCTTGCTCGTGAATACCACCAAATTTAGCATTCAAAGAATTTCTTAATTCAATTCCATTAATACCACTTATCGGGGCGACATAAACATCCGTGCTGTTTCCCGAAAAAACGGGTTTAAAACTGCACGCAGCAACTAATAAACAAAGAATCAATTTTTTCATAAGTTTTTCCTGTTGAACTTTACTGTAATATTAGCTACACTTTTAATAAATCGCAAGAGGGAATTAGTGAATATTTTTTTAATACTTTTATCCGTAATAATAATGGCCGGCTACTATATTATGTCCAGTCCTTCTTTGCGCATAATTGAACACGAAACTGAATATTCCATAGAAAAGGCTGATTTACGGTCTATTGCAGAATGCGTGGCATCTTCTCAAAACGCCGCAATGTATGCCGAAGATTTTATCGACGATTGCGTTGAACGTTTTGGCATAGTCAGCCAATACGTCTGTATGAACAATTCATATAATGTAATATCTTGTGATACAGAATCAGGAAAAGCCCCTGCATACAATTTTATTATCACAACTAGCGACCCTTTGCCCAAAGAAAAATACAATAACATGTTGGAAATACTGGAAAAATATTACCCAGACGCCGGAACTTTTGGCATATTTCTTAATTCAGAATTAATGTCCGCAGGCGCAATCGCCAGGCGCTCTATCCCACAAAAAATCATAAATGCTGCAGAATTAACCGACGGGCAATTGACATATATAATGCAATATAAAATCCCAGAAGAAACAATAGATTATCCGGTAACAGACGGATATGCCATAGAATGTCCTTCTGGAACAATGAAAACCTATCGTTTTGGCCGTTGGCAATGCATCGAATATAACTATAAGATATCATGCACAGGTGACACAATATGGGATGAATCTGTTATGGATTGTGTCGAAGATGAAACCCGTAAACCGCTTTGTTCTAATAATCAAACAGCTGTTATGATTGACAATGTATGGGAATGCGTAGACCCTTTTTCAGACAAAACTTGCCCAGACGGTATGATTGCGCGTCTTAATTATACTGCTTTGGAATGGGAATGCGTAGAAGACCCAAATACAACCAAAAAAGTAAAAAAATGTGATAATATTGCCAAAAGTGCGCGCATCGGGGGTGGAATTGGCGCAACATTACGCGTCCGTTCTGTTTCGTGTACAGATTGTGAAACCCCGGTCGTTGATGAAGACTCTTGTGAAACTTATTGCGTTCCTGATCCAATAAAACTTGAAGACCCAAAATGTTATGCTTATTCAATCGAAGAATGTACTGGACCGAATCGGGGTATATATTTTGGTTTTACCCAAAAATCTAACATAGACACCATACCAGAACTGGAAAATGCGATTATAACATTGGATAAAGAACACAGCCAAAATAGAATGTTCAATTGTATGGATTGCGGTATGGGTGAAATCGATACCGAACAATCAATCTATCCATATACTGCGGTTTGCAAGTAAGAAACGCTCAACAATAACTTGACTTTGCAACAATTTTCGTTAATCTCGTAAATATAAACGTTTAAAGGATACAAAATGGCGACCATTTCAAACACAAAATATGTCACTGTCTGCAAAAATGGTATTTTTGTTGGTGGCAAACCAGCAATATATTATTGTGGTCAAAAAATACTTTATCCAGAAACTATCATGGATAAATTTGAACAAACACAACTTAAATATCCAAACATCAAAGAATTTCGTTTTTTGGCATCTGAAACCACAGGGGACAGAACTCTAGAAAGCGGTACCCCTGTTGCAAAACACGGACTAAATGGTTGGGCTTGTTTTAAATTCATCGACGGCTTTATATCACCATGGGTGCTGATGTCAAAGCAAAACCACTTGTCCACTATGCATTACGTAGCAGGACGAGGTGCTCTTGATTGTTTAAACAACTTTTGTTATAACAGCGACGTATTTCTTCAACCTGTTCTGGGACCATATCGTGATGTTTTTATTCAGGTAAACTTACAAAACACCACTGAAAGTTGGGCTGTTATTAATGGTTATAGAATAAAACTAACAATTGAAAAAATTAACCAACAAGGAAGATAGTTTATTATCTGCTGAAAAACCAGATATCAAAATAACAAGACCACCCTTTCGGGTGGTTTTTGTTTAGTTTTCATCATCTATCACACTTTGTGTACCGCGACTAATGAGGGGCGTTGTTACAATGCTGCTCCGCTGCCTTATGGTAGCAGGACATACTGTGCAATTCACGAACTAAAGGAATTCGCGATTTGTTGCAGTTTGAAAAAAAATAAAAATACTTGACAAATTATAAATTATGTCCTATATTCACAATAACAAGTTAAACCAAAGGAACAAAAAAATGGATAAAAACGATTTTAAAAAGCTAATGAGAAATATTAACGATATACACCCTGTTTTGATTGGGCTGGCGGGTGTTGTTCTGTTGTGTTTGCCTGTTATATCACCTGCATCTGCAGAATGTTCTTATATGGAAGACAAAGCTTTTATTGCGGGTTTGGTATGTATCTTGTATTCCGTAGTTTTTGGAGTTGCAAAAGAAATCGCGCTCCACAAAGAACACAAGGCCAAGTTTGATAAATCAATGCAGGAATTTTATGCAAAACGAGAAAAATTCAAAAGAACAATAAAACAAGATGCTCAAAAAAGGGTTAAATAAATATTTGTTGATCTGAATAAAAAACTCGTCATTTTGGCGAGTTTTTTCTTATTATCAGCCACAATAAATTCGAACAAAGAAAAAGGTTATACTTCCAAGCTTTTTTTCATAAAAAGTTCGTAAATTGGCGAAATAGTGTCTGTTTTTACCATCCTATTTACGAACTCGTGAAAGCATTGGGAAACAAATAAAAATACCGCCCAAACGGGCGGTTTAGATAACGTATCATTATTTTACTATTTTGAAGAATGTTTTACGTCCTACACGAACAAACAATGTACTATTGGTTGGTATAATCTGATTTATATCAGCAACCTTTTCATCATTTATTGTGACGGCATTTTGTAAAACTAATCTTCGTAATTCAGTTTTTGATTCCGTTGGCATACCAATTTGCAACACTTCTATTACAGCTAATTCCGATTTGTCTGTTGTAAATTCAGGCGCATTTTCGGGAAACACTTTATTTGAAAAAGTATTCTTAAAATGTTCCATCGCGGAATTTGCCGCATCGACACCGTGGAAAATTTCCACAATTTTACGTGCAGTAAATAACTTGGCATTCATTGGATTGTTTTCAATGTCTAATGCATCTATTTCATCTAATGGAACACGGGTATTATTTATCAAGAAAACACGAATCATTTCGTCTGGTTGAGCCATTATTTGCCCAAACATAGTATTTGCATCCGTATTTAAAAATACACCTGTGCCACGTGATTTAGACATCAGTTCGCCGGTTATTGGGTTTTCCATCAAATTATTGCACACAATGAACTTTTCTTTGTTTTTCAATTTTTTCAACAAAGTTCTCCCCATCAATGCATTAAATGTTTGGTCAACACCGCACAATTCAACATCGGCATCCAGTGCCACAGAATCAAACCCTTGGAAAATTGGGTACAGAAATTCATGCAGGTGAATTGGTCGGTTCTCTGCCATCCGTTTTTGAAACATATCTCGTTCTAGCATATGTTGTACAGTGGTATTTGATGCCAGTTCTATCAAATCACGCATAGAAAGTTTATTCAACCAATCGCCATTGAAAACAATGTGTGCGGGATTATCTGCATCGTCGAAATTTATAAGTGGCGAAATCTGACGAACCCAATCTTTTGAAAATTCGTGTACTTGTTCTGGGGTTAATCTAGCACGTGCAGAGTTTCGGTCGCTGGGGTCGCCGATGCACGCGGTAAAATCACCGAACAACACAAATACTTCGTGTCCCAGTTTTCTAAATTCTTCCAGCAACATAAAGTTCTTGGCATGCGACAGGTGCAACGATGCATTGGTTGGGTCGGCACCTATGAAAAACCGAAGTTTTTCATTCAGCAACCGTTGCTTAAATTCTTCCCGTGATGGTAAAATATCTACAATTATCCCACGGTCCAATATTTCATCTATAATTTGTTCTTTGGTTTTCATTACTTAATCCTTTGTTTTTGTTATGAATAAAAAAATTGGCTTTGGCAAAATCCCCTTATGGTGCCCAAGCCAATCAAACCCATAACACCATAAGGGGTTAATAGGCGTAATAAAAACCACATGCACAAAAATGTGCAGATTCAATAATACTATTAAGATTCAAACTATCTTTCATCATCTCACGCTATATTATAGAAAAAACTCATAAAATGTCAAGCGTGTCGGTAAAAAGTTCGTAAATTGGTAAAACGGGGTTAGTTTTTAACCGCCAACTTACGAACTTGTGAAAGTATTAGAAAACAAAGAAAAAAAATCGACCAAACAGTGTCTTAATGTTTCGCTCGGCACTTTGTGCCTGTGCGGCATTCCTAACGCATCGCGATAAATCGCTCTGCTACTCATAGTGGCAGCCCCACTCGGATTTTTTACTCGCCTCCTCGATACGCAATAAATAAAATCAAAAAAATCTGCCCGCTGTTGATTTTTTAAGATTTTCTTAATTGTCCCACTCGGATTTCCCTCGGCTTGCGCCTGCGGGGCATTCGTTTGCGCTCAAACTTCGCTTCGTTCGTTTTCGCTTACTCATAGTGAACCGCGGTTCAAACCCGGGGGTTGAGCAAAAATTAAAACCACCCGTTTGGGTGGTTTGAATTTTTGGCAGCCCCACTCGGATTTGAACCGGGATTCTCGCCTTGAAAGGGCGGTGTCCTAACCATTAGACGATGGGGCCAGACCTTAATTAACCGCCGTTTTGTCGGCGGTAAAAATCTGTGGCGGGATGTAAGGGGCTCGAACCCTCGACCTTCTGCGTGACAGGCAGACGCTCTAAACCAGCTGAGCTAACACCCCAGAGCAGACCTATATTATACTTAAAACATAAAAAAAGCAAGTGTTTTTTAATATTTCTCTCGATTTTTTTCATAAATTGACAAACGCAACTATTTTTTCTATAATATATCCGATGAAAAAAATATTCTTTTTGATTTGTATGGTTTTGTTATGTGCGTTGGTTTTGGGTGGATGCGGCACACGTTCTGCATTGGAACACGACCCTGATTACCCACGCAATTATCCTGTGTATTAAGATTGGGGGTATGGCGGAACTGGTAGACGCGCTGGATTTAGGTTCCAGTG
>CAMYYT010000015.1 GCA_947303585.1 uncultured Pseudomonadota bacterium
AATGATGGTGGCGGAAGTGGCAGCAGTGGAAATGGTGAAAGACCTAACCATAACGATGGCGGCGAAACCCCGGCTAGTGCGAACAAATTGTTTGCTTTGAATTTGCCTTATGGTCCGGCGTGTTCAAGTTCTTCTTGTCCGTCTGATTTTTCGTTGTGGGAAAATTCCCAAGATTTTACGTATATGTCTAATATTTCTTTGCAAGACACATTTAATTATTTGATGGTGGCTCGTGCTTATAATGCTTTTGTGCGTGGGTATGAAGGTATGCAGACGATAAGATTGACCAATGATTTGGCGCCTTTTGATTTAAATACTTTGCCTTATGCTGAAAAACCTGGTGGCGGAAAGCCTGTAAATGTTGCGATGATTACTGGCAGCGGTGTTAACGCAACAGGAAGCGCGATTGACGGAACGATTACTTGGATTGATTCTGCACAGATAAATACGGTTATATCAGCCTGTAAAAATAATCCTGAATCCGATGAATGTTCAAACGCCAAGGCAGATGCTTTGGAAAATTCTCATAAGTACTTTAATTTATCTGGTGGTTCAGAAAACACTGCGTTCGATTTATCCGGCAGTGGAACTGTTTTTGGTATGGCGACAGATAGTGACACCAAGGTGGCAAAAATAATTGCTGGTTGGGAAGAAGGGGGTCGTGAAACAGGTGATTTTGTCGGGTTTATTCCAAACGGTCAATTGACTGTTTATAAAACGGGTAATGGTAAGGCTTGGGTTGATACAACATCTTCTGTTTCGGTCGCATATAATATCGCAGGTGATACTTTAGATGTTGGTGATACTTTCGATTTATTTGATGGGATAACGGTATCTGCTGTGGATGGAAATCAGTTTGTGGCAACGCACGATACAAATACTTATCATGGGTACATTATTGGTGATAGATTGTTTATAGATTCTGGGGCTGATGGAAATATAAATCAAATGTATGTGTTCGAAGGAACTAATTTGAATTTATCAAAAGAAATAGCAACGGCAGATTATAAAAATTATGCCGCGATTTATGATACTTTGCGTTTAACTGATACGCCAAATGTTATTGTTAATCTGGCGTTGCCAGCAGAATCATATCAGTCAAATTATGCGACTGTGGATGATGCAAACTTTTCGTATTCTGCGATAATTAATGGTGGTTCTTCAAATGCAGCAACACTGGCAAAGGTTGATTATCTTGGCAGAATAAATTCTAATTATAATTTGAATACAGGGGATGATACAAGTGTGAATACCCCGGGTTTGGATGCCAAGTGTGTTTTTGAAGGCGGATGTACAGGACAACCTACTTATGCTACACTTTCTGGAAAGTCAACGATTTTGATAAACCCTGCTGGTTATAGTGTGGTGTCAGATGGTGATAGTTTGTGGTTACCAAGAAAGGCGACTTTTGAAAATTTTGCTCCTGTTATTTATTCTGATTTACAGAATTTATTTATGACTGTTGTTGCGGTCAAGCCTCAAAGCGAAACAGGAACATATAATATACAAGTCGATGATTATTCTGCTGAAAATGTTGGGAAACTGGGATTGTCTACGTGGGCAGATGCAGACGATGATACAATTATGTATTCTTCTCGTATGTGTGGTTTGACAGGCTCTGGCAATGGTGGCGCGATGAATCCGTGGTGTTTTGCTGCGCCGGGTGTTACGGATACAGAAGCGGCGGCGGCAATGGCTGGCTCTGTTGCTTTGGTCAAAAGCGCATTTGATTATATGTCTTCTCAGCAAATATTCTTGTTACTAGCATTAACTGCAGACGGACCTTATTTGGGAACAAATCCTGAAACTGGCTTGGCGTGGACTTCAACTGATTTATTGATTAGTTATCTGCAAGATATGTATGTTTTGCCAACAAGTACATCTAATGCCGATTATTTGAATACTTTCAAAGAAACTTTTGGTTATGGCGTGATAAATCTTGAACGTGCTACAAGACCTGGGACAAATGTTTATTATTTTTCATCGGCTAATACGATTGTATCGTCGGCAGGAAATTCTTATTGGAGAACGGCTTCATCACATGCGTCAAACGCTTTGTCTTTGACAGGGCGTGGCGAAATCAAAGCGGCATTTTTTGATGTAGTTGAAAGCGCGGACGGCACAATATCTTTGCCGCGTGTTTGGAACGCGAACATCTCTATGGATGGAAATTCAAAACATGGTCTTTACATGGGTGATGTGTTGGGTGAATTTAGCGTTGATTCTTCAAACAAGAAATCAAATCAAATTGGGAATATGTCGTTTGATATGGCTATGTCGGCGCGCGCTTATGATGATAATTTGAACGGTCTTGATAATCTGCGCGTTGCGTTCAAAGGTGAAAAGTACGATATTGATGCGGAATATCAGCGTTTCTTGACCGACGGTATGTCCAGATTTGATGGGCGTGCTAATGGTGTGTTGGCTTTGACTGCAAATGCTTTGTCGGTTGGTGCGAAATATAAAATTGGTAATTTTGCGTTTGGAACACGCGCATTTTCTGGGGCAATAACAAATGAAAATTTATTGGAAAATGATCCTGCGATTTCATCTCAGTATGAACCAGAAAGATTGGGTTTTGCAACTGGTGCAGCGGTAAACGGGGAATATAATACTGAAAAATTTGGGTTAAATGTTTCGTTTGGTAATATGCATGAAACAAATACCGTGTTGGGAATGTATAGTGATGGTTTGATTGCGTTAAATGGTGGTAATACCCAATATATAGATACTGTCGCGACTTATAAACCTTTGGATAACATGGGATTGTTTGCGCGCGCAACATTTGCAAATACGCGTGCTGATATTGGGACGGGGTTGATAACAGAATTATCAAATATTAAATCAAATGCGTATGCTTTGGGGTTGAATATTGGTGGTTTTGAATTTACTGCGGCGATGCCTTTGGCGGTGGTGGATGGTAAAATGGGTTATGATTATGCAGATTTAGAAGTTGTTGAAAACAATGGTAAATACGAAGTTGTCGCTCTTAATCCGCATACAGAAGAAATAGATTTATCAGCACAAAAACGCGAATTAAGATTTTCTTCGTCTTATAAACAATCGATTGGTAAATGGACAGATGCTGGTGTTGGTTTTATCTATCGTGTGAATCCAAATAATATTGATGATTTTGGAAACGAATCAATATTTATGTTCAAATTACACCACAGATTAGGAATATAAACAAAGCCCACAAATGTGGGCTTTGTTTTCATGATTGTCTGCCATATGTTTCTTTAAGATATTTATCGCGTTTATATTTTGTAATTTTTAAAGATTTTATCAATTCTGCACTAGTACCCAGTGATGCAGAATGAATAAGTGTACCTTTGTAGAATAAAAATGTTTCGAATTTGATATTGGCACTGTCTATTAAAATCCATTCAAAAGTGTCTTGTTCGTATTTAAATAAAACACCAGAATCAAAATTTGTTTTTGTTTTTGAAGGAGAAACAAATTTGAAAAATCTTTGGTCGGTTACATGGCCAGGAAATCTGTCAAATCCAATTTTTGTAATCGCATTAAAAACATGATTTTCTATGACAGATTGGTTTTTGCTTAACACAGGATATACTTTTTTGGGTACACCATTTAAACACAGCACGGGTTCAAATACAATTGGTTGTTGTTTGTCTTCGCGATCAAACCAATTAATTTGTCTTGGACGGTTATCAATTTCATTGTGATCCCAAACAGTGATATTTTGTGTGCCTGGAGTGTATTGAACAAAAAAATCATCTATGGAAAAAATTTCAGAACCTTTCAATCGGTCAAAATCAATAAAAGGTCCAAAACAAAAATCTTTAAGGTTTATTTTGTTGTTTTTTTGATATTTTGAAGAATCAATAATACGATAATCCCCAAAATAGCCATGCGCGTTCTCGACATATATACTAGCCTGTGGAAAATCGATTTTTGTTTTTACGTATTCAAAAATTTTTGGGACTTTGACTTCTTTGCCATCTACGTCTATATATAAAGCCATGTATAACACTCCTTTGCGTGTTTTATTTATAATACAGATAAAGAAAATTGTCAATATTTTAAAAATCTTGGTTTGTGTTTGGAAAAGGCTCCTATGGTTTTGCGGTCGTTTTTATGAAAAAATAAAAGCATGCAAACGAAAAAATTAAATCTTTATTTTATGATGACATTGGCGACTGTTGGTGTTGTCAACCAAGCAAGTTCCTGTACAGGAATTACATTAAAATCTAATGATGGGGCGAACATAGTTGCGAGAACTGTTGAATGGGCATCTGGCGAAAGCCCAAGTGATTATTTAATAGTCCCCCAAGGATACGAAAAACAATCTATGTTGCCAGATGGAACGAAAACTGGTATGAAATATACTGCGTTTTTTGGCTATGTCGGTTTGGCGTCTGAAGATTATGTTATCGAAGGTTTGAACCAAGTTGGATTATCGGCAGGATTGTTTTATTTCCCAAAAACAGGTTCTTATCCAAAATATGATGAATCTCTTAAAGATAAAACAATTTCTGATACTGAATTCGTAGCATGGATATTGGGCAGTTTTGAAACTGTCGAAGATGTTATTTCTGCGCTTAGTTCTGTGCGTGTTGTTGCCACAGATTCGCGCGCTGAAAATTTACACTGGCGCGTTGCAGACAAATATGGTCGCCAAATAGTAATTGAATATATGGATGGATTGCCTATGGTTTATGAAAATACTTTGGGCGTGTTGACCAACTCACCGGAGTATCCATGGCATTTAACTAATTTGAATAATTACATTAATTTACACCCTGGCAGCGCAGATTCACATGCGTTTGGTGATATCTATCTTAATCCCATTGGACACGGCAGCGGTTTGTTAGGGTTGCCGGGGGATGTGACTCCGCCATCGCGTTTTGTGCGTGCGGCAATTTATCAAACCAGTGCGCCAGAATTTGAAAATGCAATTCAAGCGGTCAATCAAGCCTTTGTAATTTTGGAAGCGATGACAATACCAATAGGAATTCAATTTAGTGATAAAACAAAGATACCGAATATACCATCTGCTACACAATGGACCGCGGTGACTGATATGACAAATAATAATTTGTATTATAACACAATGTATAATCCGACTGTTCGTAAAATTGATTTGAACAGCATAGATTTTACAAATGTTGCTTATCAACAACATCCGCTTGATGATGTAAAGGCAAGACCAATTATGAATGTGGGGATAAAATAAAAAACGTCGAAAGGACGTTTTTTATTTTGACACGACTACCATTGCGGTGCGAAGAACTGTATCGCCAAACATATAACCAGTTTGCATTTCTTCAACAATAGTATTTGTTTCGGTCTTTTCGTCTGGTTTGTCTACCATTTGAATTGCGTTATGAAATTGTGGATTTAATTTTTCGCCAACTGCATCTATTTTTGTGATACCGATTTGTGCGAATGCGCTTTGTAATGCACGTTCCATAGATTTGATGCCTTCATCATCTGGCGCGTGTTTCAAAGCAGATTGAACAGCGTCCATAACCGGTAAGATTTTTTCAGCAACACTCATTGCGCGATTGCGCGATACTGATTCTATGTCCAAAGCAGAACGACGACGGGTGTTTTCTAATTCTGCGGCGACGCGTAAATATTTGTCGTTTAATTCTGCGATTTTATTGTTTAATTGTTCGATAATTTCCGCTTGCTTTTCGCTTTTGATTTCGCAAGCAGCAGTTTCAACTGATACAGATTCTACTTTGACTTCTTTTTTATTGTCTTCCATGATTTCATCCGTTTTGTTTTATTATATCTTTAATCTAGTGTTTTTATTATAGGTAAAAATGTTTCGCTTTTCAAGGATGCGCCACCAATTAACAAACCATCAACATAAGGAATAGATGCTATTTCTTTGGCGTTAGTTGCATTTATGCTGCCGCCATACAAGATTGGCATCGGATTGGGCAGGGTATCAAATACTGTTTTCACAGCTGATACAATTTCGCTGACCGTTGGGGTGATACCTGTTCCGATTGCCCAACGTGGTTCATAAGCAACAATGTATTCACCATTTTCAGGAATGCTTTCGCTTAACATTTTTTTGATAACTGCGGTTGTGTGACCTGCGTTTTTTTCTTCCATTGTTTCGCCTACGCAAATAACAGGGATGATTCCGTTCTTGATTGCTGTGGTTGCTTTTTCTTTGACCATTTCATTTGTTTCGTTATGGTGAAGTCGTCTTTCGCTGTGTCCACAAAGGACATATTGTACGCCAGCGTCTTTTAACATTGTGGCAGAAATGTCGCCAGTATATGCGCCGTTTTCGTGATTGCTGACATCTTGCGCGCCAAGTGTTATGCCGAAATTTTCGCCGCCGATTAAGGTAAAGGGCAAACACATAATTATTTTATTCTTGGTTTTCGTGTTTGATAAATCTTTGAACAAAAAATTCTTTTCGTCCAAATTGCCGTTCATTTTCCAGTTGCCAATAATAAGTTTCATTTTTCTTCCTTTTTTATTGATTTTTTGTTATTTCTTTTGCTATGGTATCGCAAAAGGTGGAAAAATGCTAGAATATTTACGTAATGCTGCAGATAAACCTGTGGCGAAAGTTTTAATGTATGTTTTAATCTTCAGTTTTGTTGGTTGGGGCGCCGCTGAATGGATATTTGGAAGTTCTGCTCGCAATACAAATTTGATAAGTGTTGGCGGCGAACAGATATCTGTGCAACAGTTTAATAATGAACGTTCGCGCGAATTGGCGTCTATGAGCAAAGATGAACAACGTGCTGCGTATACTGATCCAGCCAAGGCATCGGCGCTGACGAATTCTGTTATGTCTAATTTGACAACGAATCAATTGATTTTGAATCGTGCACGTGATTTGCGTTTTGTTGTGTCTGATAAACGAATCGCTGAAGAGATTAAAAAATACCCACAATTCCAATCTAATGGTGAATTTTCGCCATGGTTGTTTGATATGGTTTTGCAAAATGCGGGTTTAAGCGAACAAGATTTTGCTGCTTCTTTGCGCGCGGATATTTTGCGTTCGATGACTGTGGGGGCGACAAATGTTCCATTGACAATTCCTCAATTTGCGGTTGATGCGGCGTATAATGCGCGCTATGCGAAACGAGGGGTGAATTATGCAACTGTAAAATTTGCTGATTACAAAGTTGGTGAACCAACCGAAGAACAATTACAGGCTTATTATGCACAAAACCCACATGTTGTTCCGGAAACTCGTTCTGTGTCTTATGTGTTTGTTGCGGCAGATATGAATAAACCTGATGTTTATGATGAAGGGTTTAAAGTTGCACAACAAATTGAAGATATGATTATTTCTGGCGATTCTATGAAGACTGCCGCGGACAAGCACAAGGCAAAATATGTAAAATTGGAAAAAATCGAACGCGCTGGGAATATTGCTGATAAGATTTTGTCTGGTGATTTGGTTGCGAAATTGTTTGCTATGGAATCTGGCAGCGAAAGTGAATTATTAGAATTAAAAGAAGGCTTTGTAATTTTGCGCGTTGACGAAGTGCATCCGCAACATAATGCTGAATTCAAAGATGTTCAAAAATCTTTGATCGGTGGTTGGAAAAAGGCGGAACAACGCAAGATGGCTTATGAAGCGGCAAACGAAAAATTAATCGCTTTGAAAGATAGTGACGAAGGCAAAACTGCTTTTGAAAAGACAGCCAAGAAAGCAAATGTCACCAGAACCGAAGGTGCGCCTTTGGCGGTGTTAAATGCGGCGTTTGCTGGTAAGGTGGGCAATAGTTCTATTGTTGAAGACGAAAGTGCTTTCTATGTTGTGCGTGTTGGTGAAACAACTATGCCAAAAGAAGATAAGGCAAAGAAGGAAGCTTTGCGCAAAGAATTGGAAAATGTTTCATTAAGATTTATCCAAGACGATTATACGCGTTTCTTGAAAGCCGAATATCCTGTGAAGGTTAATGAAAAGACTTTTAACAGATTTATTGCAAAGTAAAAGGTTATAAGATATGGATTCGCAAGAAAAGGTGAACTTTGATATAGCTAAGGCCTGTAAGCAATTAATTCGTAAATATGGTGATTTTTTTAACATCGAAGCGAAATACAGTGAAAATATTTATTATTCCACAGATGAATATTCGGTAAAAAACGGGGATGATAAAATTTTTACATTCAAGGTTACACATGATGAACGGGGAACGGCTTTTGATAAGTATGATTTTTCCTTTATGATGGATTATAGGTTTTCTTTATCAGAACGGCAGACACTAAAATTGAAATCTTTGCACAGAATGTTAAAAAGAAAGGCAGAGAAACAAAAAAAGATTCTCTCGTTGCGAAATGAAGCTGTGCAAAAATTAAATAACAGCGTTCAATTTGTTCAACAACACTCACAAAAATAAAATGTCAGGGAAATTAAAAAATTTTATAGGCAAATTTTTAAAGAAAACAAAACCGGCAGCATTGGGAATGCAAAAAATTGAACCACAGGTTGTCGAACCTGAAAAACCGGTTTCTTTTTCTGAATTGTTGGATGATTGTATAAAGTTGCTGGAAACACCTGGTAAAGTAAAGGCGTGTTATTATGAATTAGATAAATTGATGATTGAAGTTTATCCAATGGATGGCGACAGAAATATTTTTTGGATTCATAAACATGCGCCTAACAAATATGGAATAGTTTTTTTGGGGGGTAATGAAAGTTTTTCAAGTGAAGATTTTGGTGAAATTGAAAAATTAGAAAAGTTATTCAATTTGTGTGATAAAAAAGTAAAGGAAACTGCATTATTGGTCGAACAACAAAAATTGGCAGCAAAACAAAAAGATTTAACCTTTGCATCCAGACGTATTAAACAATATATGTAAACAAATCGCCGAATGGCGATTTTTTCTTTATAAAATTTTTTATTCTTATGTATAATAAAGATTATGCAAATTGAAACGACTGGTATTTTGATAAATATAAAACCTTTTAATGAAAGGGATGCGCTGGCACATATTTTTACTTGTGATAATGGTGTGCTGGTCGGGATGTTGCGGGGCGCGGTGGTTGCGAAAAAAAATAAACCGCTGGTCGGGCAATTTGGGCGTATCTCGTGGAACGCACGGCTTGATTCACAACTGGGTGTGTTTCATTTTGAAAACGAAAAAAATTTATCTGCGCCGTTGATGATGAATACTGATTTATTAAAAATTATGAATTGTGTTTTTGCTTTGATTTATACTTTGATTCCAGAACGCGAATCGTATAACGATTTATATAAAAAAACTTTTGCATTATTAAATGATTTAAATGGTACAGACAATCCGTGGGATTTATATTTAGATTGGGAAATAAATTTATTGCATGATTTAGGCTATGCGTTGGATTTAACAAAATGTTCCGGTTGTCAAAAAACAAATGATTTGTGTTATCTTTCTCCAAAGACGGGAAGGGCGGTTTGCCGTGATTGTGGCGAACCTTATAAAGAAAAATTGTATAAATTACCGGTTGATTTAAATGTGACAAAAAAATTTCTTTGTGATGTTTGTGATGTGCAAGGAATTAAAATCCCGCAAATAAGAAAAATGTTATAAATTTATAATTTTTTTTGTTGATTGTTTAAGTTTTTTTTTCTAATATCGACTTGTTCAACTACTAAAGGAGAAAGTTATGATTTGGACAATTATCACTGTACTTATCCTGATAGCAGCAATCGCGCTGTATATGTTTGGTGGCAAACAAGACGGCAAAAAAGTTGCTTCGGATACAATTGCAAGCAAAGGTATTTCTGTTATCGCAATCGTATTGATTGCTTTCAGCGTATGCCGTTTGTTCACACCTGCATATTTGTTGCATACAAATCCTGCTATTTTGCAAGAAATGGTTCAAAATATGCAAGCACAACAAGATAAAGAAAAGAACAAAGTTGTTCGCAATTATGTTAAAAAACACATGGCTGATATGATTGGTGATGCACCAATCGCAGGTAATGTAGATGCCAAGAAAACAATTTTCTTGTGGTCTGATTATTCTTGCCCATATTGCCGCCGTGTTCATGCTGAATTGAGCAGAGTTTTGGCAGAACGTGATGATGTTCGTGTTGTATTGAAAAACTTCTCTATCCATGGACCTTTGTCTGATGCACCAGCAAAAGCTGTTATCGCTGCAAAAATGCAAGATAATGCTAAAGCTGCAAAATTGGACGAATTGTTGATGGCAAAAGAATATTATACACAAGCAGATATGAAAGATCAGGCTAAATTGCCAGAAAAGATCCAAGCTAATGTTATGAAAGTAGCAAAAGAAGCTGGTTTGGATACCAAGAAATTGGCAGAAGATATGGAAAGTGACACAGTTAAAGCAGAATTGCAAAATGTTCGTGAATTGGCACAACGTTTTGAAATCAGCGGAACACCATACTTAATCATTGGTGACCAAGCATTCCCTGGTGCAATTCCATATGCTAGAATTATCGAAGCTTTGAAATAATTAATATCTTTGCAAAAAAATTAAAAACACCCGCGAAAGTGGGTGTTTTTTTTGTTGCATTGATTTTTAGATAATCCTATAATTCGTTGGAACAAGGTTTTTTATTCATACAAAGGAGATATAAAGATGAAAAAAATTTTGGCTTTGACTTCTGTTTTGGCTTTGGCTGCTTGCGGTCAGAACGCTGCAAAATATCAAGAAACAGGTTTGTTATGTGAAGATGCAACTCACGATTCTGCTGCTGCTCAAATTACTTTGGATGTGAAGGCTACTGACAAAGCTGCAGACATTGTTTTGAACGGTGAAAATATTACTTTGGCAGTTGCAGAAGCACAAGAAGGTGCAGATGCTAATGTTATCGCATATTATGGAACAAATGCTAATAATGAAAAAGTAAAATTGCAAATCGTTTTGGCAGATGAAGGTAAAACAGTCAATTATATGTTGGGTGTAAATTCAGACGAAACAACATACGGTTGTGCAAAAAAAGTAGAAGAACCAGCTGCGGAAGAAAAACCTGCTGAAGAAGCTGCAAAATAAAAATTTGATTATTGAAAAAAATCGCCCGTTCGGGCGGTTTTTTTTTATGTCTTGTTTATTTATCCCAAATTGGTGAAATTATTGCTTCGGTTAAAAGTGGCACAGACAATTTTGTGACATTTTCCATTTCGTTTTGAATTTTTTTAGCAAAAGCTTTTGCTTCTTTTTCATCACATTCAAATATTATTTCATCGTGAACCTGAAGAATCATTTTAATTTTGTCGTTATTTGGAACAACGATATTGTTATACACGTTCACCATCGCATGACGGACAATGTCCGCTTCGAATCCTTGGATGGGGGCATTGATTGCTGCGCGCGCTACATATCCGCGCATACGCGGGTTGGATGCTTCGGGAATTTCAATCCTGCGTCCCCATGGTGTATAAACGCAATGTTTTTCAAATACGAATTTAGTTATATGGTCGATATATTCTTTGATTTCAGGTAAACCCGCCATATAAGAATCTATGATTTTTTTTGCTTCTTCGCGTGAGATATTTAATTGGTTAGCCAATCCAAATGCCGAAATCCCATAAATAATGGAAAAGTTTATTGTTTTTGCAGCGCGTCTTAAATCTTTTGGGACAATTGTGCTGTCTGGGATATTAAATATTTTGCGCGCAGTTTGTTCGTGAATATCAAGTCCTGCATTAAATGTGTCTTTGAATATTTTTACATTTGCAACATCTGCCAGCAGACGCAACTGTATTTGAGAATAATCGACGCTTATCAAAGTTTTGCCAGCAGACGCGACAAAACATTTTCTTATTTCTTCGCCCAATTCTGTTTTTATAGGAATGTTTTGAAGATTTGGATTGCGGCTGGACAGGCGGCCTGTGTTCGTACTGGTTTGTAAATAAGTTGTATGTATGCGGCCGTCGCGTGCAATCTGGTGGGGCAGGGCATCCGCGTAAGTGCTGGCCAATTTAGCGATAGAACGCCAATTTAATATTTTTTCGATAATTGGGTGATGTTCCAACAAATCGTTCAAAGTATCTGCGTCCGTAGATTGTTTCTTCTTGGTTGGCAAATGCAATTCTTCGAACAATACGGTTGCCAATTGTTTAGGACTACCCACGTTAAATTCGTGGCCTGCCAAATCATAAATTTCAGTTTCTAATTTTTCCAATTGTTTATGAAAAACGCTTGATAACTGATTTAGTCTGTCGCGATTGACCGCAACACCTTGTTTTTCCATTAGACACAAAATAAGGCATAATGGCAAATCACATGTTTCATATAATTCGCGCAATTTTTGATTTTCGTTTAATTGTGGTCGCATTAAATTATAAAGTGCCATACACACAACAGAATCTTCGCCTGAATATTTTGTGGCAATTTCAATAGGTAATGTTTCAAAGTGTCTGTCACAATCTTTGGTTTTTGCGTCAAACAAATCTTCGAATTTTATGTCTTGGTGCCCCAAATATTTTTCAGCCAATTCATCCAAACCGTGTCCATGTAATGCGCCGTGCAGCACATAAGACAACAACATTGTATCGTCTATGGGAGATATTTTTGTTATGTCCCAACCTTCATTATCCAAGATATGTAAATCATATTTAATATTATGCGCGATTTTAGTTATCTTTGGGTTTGTGAATATCGGCCAAAGTTTTTTATAAACTGTTTCAATTGATAATTGGTTATCAACCAAATTTCCCCCACCAAACAAATCAGCTGATTTTGTTATATGTCGCACGGGAATATAAGCACCGTGTGTGTCGTCAAAAGCAAGCGAAATGCCGACAATTTTATCATCTGTTTGATTTAATCCTGTGGTTTCTGTGTCAAAAGCGATAACGTCTTTGACATTAGATAAAAACGCATCCAATTCGTGTTCATTTGAAATTGTGATTATATTAAATTCGCCAAGTGTTGATTTTGTTTCTGTTGGTGTTGGAATATCAATAAGCGGGCAAATGGATTTTTCGTATTCTGTGACTGACGGTGTGCAAGTAATTTTATCGCCAGGGAAAAGTTTTTCTATTTTTGCGATTAAGGTTTTGCTTTCAATTTTATTTTGTACGAAATTAAGCGCTGCATTTTTATTAAAACAAAAAGGTGTTATTTGTAAACCACTTAAATCTACATCGCGTTTAAGTGTGACAAGTTGTCTAGAAATATATGCTTGGTTACGATTTTCTTTTAATAAATTGCGAATTCTTTCATTTTTAACTGAATCTAAATTTGCGTATAAATTATCAAGCGAATTAAATTCGTTTATCAGTTCTGCTGCCTTTTTAGGCCCAATACCAGGGACACCCGGAACATTATCTGTGGAATCGCCCATCAAAGATTGAACATCAATAACTTGTGAAGGCTTTACACCGAATTTTTCAAAGACTTCCTTGTCATGAATTTCTTTTTCTTTCATCCCATCATAAAGGAAAGTGCAGTCAGACACTAATTGCATTAAATCTTTGTCGCCAGTAATAATGCGTGTGCCACCATCAATATTACAATACTGTGTTGCCAATGTTGCAATTACATCATCGGCTTCGACCCCAGGAATACACAATACAGGTATTCCCATTTCGTGAACACCGATTCGAATAAGTTCACTTTGTTGTAATAAATCAGCCGGTGTTTCTTTGCGGTTGGCTTTGTATAAAGGGTAAATATCTTGACGGAAACTTATACGCGAAGCATCAAATACGCATACAAAAGAATCTTTGTCTTTTGCATTGGCAAGTATTGGCAATACCATATTAAAAAATCCGTACACAGCGCCAATGGGCATATTATCAGATCTGGTCAAATTACCATGAACACCGTAATATGCCCTGAATACCAGCGAATTTCCGTCGATTAATGTCAGCATTTTTTTCCTTTAGAATATAAAGCGTGCCTTTACGCGAACATTATATTGCAGCATATCTGGAGATGTTGTGTGTTCGCCAGGAATTTCATAGATGTCTGGGGCGTATAAAACACGACCTTCAACATCGAATTTTAATGGAATCGCTAAAACATCAATTGTTGCACCCAACATAGCCTGGTAAGCAGCAGTTGAATCAACCTTGTATTTTGTTTCTATGCCAGAATTTGTGAAAGTTTGGTCGCCGCCAAATACCATACCAATACCAGCACCGATATAAGGCAAGATTATAGTAGAAGGTATTTTTGCATATATATTTGCCAATGCCGCGTTAGTATTGAAATCTTTGGCATCAAAATAATCATATTCTGCTTCGATTCTAAATACTGGTAAATCCATACCAGCAATAGCGCCAAATACCATGGACGCGTCTGTTTCGTTTTTGTGGTCTGCAAACATAGTCTGTCCGCCAGCCCCGGCCATACCACCAACATAGAAATCAGCAATTACGCCAGCGTTTGCAGCTGATGCACAAGCTAATGTTGAAACGATAGAAATTAAAGATATTGAATTTATTTTCATATTTTTCTCCTTTATATGATATTATAGTATAAACCAAAGGTCGAAAAAATGCAAAAAAATAAACCTATTTTAATTGTTGGATTAGGAAATCCGGGAAATGAATATGCAAAAACGCGTCATAATGTTGGATTTATGGCGATAGATATGCTGGCGCCAGAAGATGCGTCTTGGAAAAAAGAAAAAAACGCTTTGACTGCACATCTGGATATTGATGGAACCAAGGTTATATTGGCAAAACCGCAAACTTTTATGAATAACAGCGGGGAAGCGGTTGGACCATTAATGGCGTTTTATAAAATTCCACTTGAAAATTTAATTGTGATTCATGACGATATGGATTTAAAGGTTGGGACTTTGCGTGAAAAAGTTGGTGGCAGCAGTGCAGGGCACAATGGTATAAAGTCCATAGATGCGGCTGTTGGAAACGAATACAGACGAATTCGAATCGGTATTGGACATCCACGCGATTTTGAAATCCAGATGAATCCTGCTGATTGGGTGTTGGGTAAATTTGAATCCGAACAATTGAAACAAATTCAATCTGTTATTAAATCGATAGACTTTTAATTATTGATATGTAATTAAAAATTGGTTGGTAGTTGGAACCGGATTGGTAATTTGTGTACAATTGCCACCGAAAGACCAAGAGCTATTGCTATAATTATATGTGCAAACATTGGTGCAGTTTGGTTTATAACTCATTATAGGGGCGCCTGTTTGATTCTGTAAATTCAAATAATTTCCATATTGGTCAACCATTATCCATACGCCGTTACAAGTATATTCATCAATAGTCGCATTGTATTCTATGTCGGAATCTGTTGTGATACAATAGGTGACTAATGTACGCGGATTTGTAGTGTTCGCTGTATAATCTGGGCAATAATATGGGTCGATTTGTGAACATGTTCCAGACAAAAGTAATATGGCGTGCGTTGCGTTAGAATTGACACAAATGCCGTTGTTTACAAAACCATCAACACAACAATTCCCAAAACTATCGTGAACGCCGTTGGCACAATAATTTGTGAGATTTGATGTTACATGGATTATTTCGGTTATCAAAGTGGCTGTTCCACAATCGTCTGTTTGTTCGGTTATTGTTTCCATACATGTGTTGTTTACCAATTGATATCCCAAAGGGCAACCTGTCAAATTACAAGTTTCGTTGCCAGTATTTGTTGCGAACCATGATAATAATGAAGAATCAGATTCAACTATCGTGGCATCTTGGTCTGTTCCTGTGCAACTGCCCCAGATTTCTTCGGTCAGTAAACATGCGATATCGTTATCGCAATCAGGATTTGTATTATTTGTATGCATATTATCAAGATTGTCTGCGCTTTGAACACAATTATGCACTTTTTCCCAACAAGCTGCCCGTGTTAAAATATCTTTTCTGGCAGCAGAAGTTGTGTTTTTACACAAAGCAAAGTTTCCAGAAGTCCCATTGCATTTTTGTATGATACAATCACGTCCGATTTGTGCGCAAGTATCCATTAATGTATCATAAGAAATGTCTGTGGCAATACCGACCATCCCAGATTCCCAATCGGTTGAACCCATATTGTTTATCAGTGCAACACAAGAATTTTGAATATCGCTGCACATTGCGTTGGCGGTTTTATCAGCAGATACGCTAAATAGCGAAAGAGCGCGAGAATCAAATTCTGTCAAATCTGTCAGGGCATTGGTTTTACATTCTGCGACCAATGTGGTGCATCCTTGTCTGATTTCTTCCATTTTCGCATTTTGTGCCAATTTGATTTGAGCCAACGCGTCATCCAAGAATTCTTTCCATACAGTATCAGAAATATCTTCGCATTGTTTGATTGCTGGGTCTAAAAATTCCTTTTTGGCATTCAAGAAATCTACAAAGGGTTCGTTCTGTTTAATTTTTGACCACTTTTCATCCCCGGTTGGTTCTTTAAGTAGGGCGGATAAATTATAAAGATTGCCAGATAAAAACGCGTTCCCATTAGATGGGTCAATATATTCACCTGTCATATCAAGACATTTATAAAGATTTTTTCCACACACAGATGCATCGGACAACTGTTCAAGAATTTTCTTTTTACAAGTTAAAATGTCATCAGAATTTCTTTGTTGATAATTTGTCAATCTGGAAATATCAAGCAATGCGCCACTTTCGTGAATTTTCGTCATAGCGTTATTATAAAGGGTGTTGTAAGATTTTGCGACAGTATTACAATCTTGTTGAATTGTAAGTTTATATCCGTCTTGGGCGATAGATAATTCTTCGTCGCTGCAAACTTCTTTCGCCATTTCAATACATATTGGTTGGGCAGCGTTATATAAATCAACCCCCGATTTAGCGGTAGTTGCGATACCAGACATTGAATCAATATTATCCCATGCGCTGTCCATGTCCAAAGACAAAGATATTGCCGATAAATTATTGTTAATTTTCGAATCGCCTGATGTGTTCAAAGAGTCTGTGATTTTTTGCAATAATTTTTCAGATTCTGTTTTATCTGTTATTTGAAAAGCTGTTTCACCTTCGGTTGCGATATTTAATGCCGCAGCATCTTCTTTGTCCATGCTGACTGTCAAAAGGCGCTGATTGAATTCGTTCATTCTGTCTTCGGCATCATTAAGTTGTTGTTTTATATTATCAAATTCATGGATGCGTGCCGAACAAGCGCATCTGCGTAAATTGCTGTCTTTGTTAGCACAAAATTCATCCATACATTCGTAATATACGGTTTTGCATTTTGAATAATCCAAAGATTTTATGTTGGATATTTTTGTTGAATCCAGTTCTGCGGTACGGGCGGCAGTTCTTTTGCCAGCATTTTTTACAGCGGTTCGCGCGGTTCTGTTTGATGATACAGTAATTGGTAATTTGTTCACACTTAATGTTCTGGCATTTGTTGGTTGGCGACTGGGGGTATTTACGCGTTTTGCGGTTTGCGATGTCGCCGTCTGTTTTGTTGGTTGTTGAATTGTTGTGCGCGGTTTTACATTTTGATTTTTTGTGCTCGTTCGTGATACAACCTTTTGCGGTTGGGTTTTTATCGCAGTTCTTGAATTTTTATTTTGAACATTTTCTGTCTTTCGCGCATTTGATGACACAGAACGATTGGTGGTATTTGTTGAATTTGTTGTTGCAGACACAGTTTGGTTTTGGGTGCGTTTTGTCGCGGCGCGAACCGCGTCTTCATTGTCAGCAAAAGTCGTCCCTGATATAGACAACCCCAGGCATACAGCAAAAAACAGTATTATCCTTTTCATTCCTTGGTTCCATGTTAGCAAATTTATGATTTTCGGGGCAAGAAGATTTTTAACATTTTTCTTCTTTTTTACAAAGCAAAAATATGATAAAATATGCACAAAGAAAAAGGGATGAATTATGGGTGAAAAAAATGAACAAAAAATTTGTCAATCGGCTGAAACCCGCAGAAACCTACACACACACACACACACACACAGATAGTTTCCTTAAAAGCCTAAAACAAATCGGCACGATTTGTTTTTTACTGTTACTGCTGTTGCCGTGTATGTCATACGGTGCGTGTAATTTGACAAAGGTTAAATACCATAACGATCGACATATTTATCCAACAAAAGAAAATTATGATAATAAAATGGCATACGTTTGTGGCAAGGGTTATTGTAAAGATGGGGAAGTTTTAGCCGTATCCTACATAGAAGGAGCAGCATATACGGGCGGTAGTTGGTTAAGTAAAAAGAAAGAGTGGGGGGGCGGCCATTGGTACGCTTTTGTATGTGAACATGGTACCGATGACAAATGGGTTAAATATTATGACATTAAGGAATGTGGTTCTTCAATTCCACAAGATATTGTCGGACATTTTAAGGATGGCAGAGGTTATGTGCGGGGAACAGAACTGACGGATGCTCCGAATATATATAAAGATCTGTGTTATGTTAGATATGAAAATATTCAGGGGATACAATGTAGTTACGAGAATGAAGGCAAGGAGTATTATTTCAACACAGAAGATAATGGTTTTAATTGTGGGCGCTGTAGCCTAGGAAAATGGAAGTTCTTTGGTTGTTTTGTAGGTGCAAAAAGTTGTACAAGTAAACCAGCTGATTGGTTCGGGTATTATGAGGGTGATTATGTGTTGTATGTAGAACAAAAATTTCCAGTCGAAAGCGAAAAAATAGACGAATTAGATATGTGTATGTTGTGTAGAGAAGAAGGGTATATTCTAACAGAAGATAATAATTGTGTGCCCGAATCAACGGCGCAACCAACAACGTCAAGTAGCAGTTCTGGTTCGACAACACCAAGTACGGGGGCGGGGACGTCAGTTTCAACAGCTTCAAAAACAGTAAAAGAACGTTGCAAGGAATATAATAATAACGTTGATTGCACACCTGAACGGTTGGAATGTTATAAAAAGGGTTCTGCAACAACATGGGAAGATGGTAAATGCAAATGTAGATCTGCCAACGAAGAGTGGGAGTTTAAAAATAACGCGGGGAGATGTGTTGAAAAACAAGTTTCTGTAAAGGATATAAGCACAGATACATATTGTGGACAAAATAATGTATCAAAAAATGCAGGTGCCGATAAAACATCGGCAAGTGGCACCAATTGGTCTGTCGTTTTTGATTATGGCACCATGACAGGTAAATCTTTGTGCCATACCAGCGGTAGCGGTAAGATAGCAAAAGGGACAACTTCGTCCAACGGTAATTATTGTTGGTGCGCCCTGCAAGATGAAGCTGATTGGGTGTTTTTAGAACAAATTTCGAATAATTGTTCAGGAACGTGCGCGAAAAAATGTGCTGACAAAGTAGCATCGGATCAAAATTTTAGAAAGTCCGTTTTTAATTGTCCCGAAGAGGAAAAGGAAGAAAAACCTGCGGAACAAAAACCAGTTGCCCCAGAAAAAAAAGATCCACAGGTAGAAAACGCAAAGCAGGTATTGTCTGGATTCTTTGCAAGTGCAAGCGCTAATCGTAATGTATGGAAAAATGAAGAAGGTAAATTTAATACTGCGCGTCTTGCTTCGGATTTGGGGGCTGCTGTCGTTCTTGGAACTGTTGGTGGTGTGGTAAGCGGAACAGTTATCAAAAAGAAACAGATAAAGAAAGGCTTTGAATCGCTGCAATGCTATATCGGTGGAAAACCAATGGCAGGTTGGGGCGATACGTTTAATGTCGATTTGGCAAGATAACAAAAAAAACGGAATATCCACTTTTGCGCTTTGCGCACAATAACGAAAATTGGTGGTGCGGCTGGGGGGACTTGAACCCCCAAGGATTGCTCCACAGCATCCTTAGTGCTGCGCGTATACCAATTCCGCCACAACCGCGTTCCGAAATAAAACATATTATAAAACTATTTATTTTTCAAGAAGTTTATGTTATAATCATGAAAGTAAAAGTAAGGATTGGTTATGAAAAATGTTTCACGTGTTTTGATTAGTATGGCTGTGATGGCTGCGTTTCCTATGATTGCTGGTGCTGCAGGGACTTATTATAATGGCAGTTTGTATCAAAATCCCCAGGGGCGATATGGTATGAACGGCAGTAACAGCGGTGATGGTTTTTATAACAAATATGGTGCGGGTCGTGGTTATGGGCAAAATATGCAAGGCGCGCAAAATATGGAAAATATGGGAATAAAAAAGACTGTTGTTCAAACAACGACTACTACATCCAAGAAAGCGCCGGCGGCAGGCACAAAAAAACAAGGTTTTGTTTTGGATGCTGGGATTAGCCATGAATTTGCAGATTGGGGTTTTGAAATGAAAAACGCCGGTTCTAAATTGCATTATGATAATTTGCGTTGGAATGTGTTTGGCGTTGATGGTGCTTATTATTTCGATACTTCTGTGCCAATGCAAATCAAGGCTGGGGCTAAATATGGTATGCAATTTGGTGATTCGTCCATGGTAGATGACGATATTAGCGAAGGGGCACTTTGGACCATAGATGAATATAATGTTATTCGTGGAACACCAGCGTTATCTGTCGGAACCAGTAACGGTGGCAAACAGATGGATTTTAACGTGTCGTTTGGTTTGACTGATTTATTTAATATGGGGCGTGTTAAGGTTACACCGTCTGTTGGGTATCGTTATTTTAAATATGAATTAGAAACCAAAAATAATTATGGAATGATGGTTCAGGTTGTTAATAGTCCAGAAGTGGTTAATTGTTTGGTTGTGCAAACGGGCGAAATTCAGTGTAGTCCATACGTTAGTTTTACGAATGGTGGGCTACCTGTATCTACAGCTGGTTTTGATTTAACAGATGACCCGCAACATGTTCTTGCATCTCAAGAGACCGATGTTTATGGAAATACCATTTATGTCATGTTAAATTCCAACAACACATATGTTATGTCTAACGATACTTCGGCATCTCAAATAAATGTTGGACAAACTTATTATTATGAACAGTCAGGTGTGTCACATAAATACGAAACTTCTTGGATGGGACCGTACCTTGCGTTGGATATGGAATATATGATAAATGATAACAACAATGTTGTGGCGGGAATTGAATTTGGTTTGCCCGTGTACGAGTCCAAGGGTGATCAACCGTATCGTATAGATTGGGCGCATCCAACCAGTGTTGAAGACAAGGGTAGTTTTGGTGATGCTTATCATCTTGGGTTCAATGCTGCGTGGATGACAAAGATTACAAACAGCGTTGGTTTTACTTTGGGACTTACTTATGATTATTACAAGGTAAGTGGTGCGTCTGCAACAACTTATCTAAATCCTGTGTGGTACCAACAAATATTGGATAATACTAATGCTTGGGTGGAATATTATGAATCTTTGAGGTATGAAGATTTAACAGACGCAGAAAAAGAAGATTTTGCATTATGGAAGATAGAACAGACGGATTTAGAGGCTTGCAAAGCTAATGGCTGGAAATCTGAATCCGAGAACGAAATTGAATCAATTTATAAATCTATGGGTATTCGTGCAGGAATCGAAATTAAATTCTAAAAGGTGTAATCGTGAAAGCTTTTTATAAAACATTATTGATATGTGTTGTGTCAATGCTTTGTGTTGATGTGGCTTCGTTTGGTTTTGAATTAAGCGCTACTGTGCCGGTTAATCAGACAAGTGAAACTGCTGCCAAAGCAAAAATAAATGCTACTAATTTGGCGCGCCGTCAGATATTGTATAATGTTTTATCACCGTATGCACAAAAAGAAGAACTTAATGGTTTGATTCATAATTCGTCCAGTGAAGATTTGATGAATTTGGTTGCTTCGTCAAGCGTTTCTAATGAACAAATTTCTTCGGACAGTTATTCTGCGAACATCACGATGAATATCGATAACGAAGCAGCAAAAAAATGGCTGGATAGTAATGGAATACAAAATTGGGTGCCGCTTTCAAATTCGTATGAAAAATTTACTGCGTTCATAGTTGTACCTAATGGTATTTCGGATTGGGCTGAATTAAAACGGATTACTCGTTCTGATAATATGGAAATAGAAACGCAGGTTATAACTGGAAATCAAATCGTTGTAAAAATGCCGCTTAATTATCGGTCTAAATTTACTGCTGCTCTTCGTGGGGCAGGTTGGCGTTCTACTGACAATGGTGGAATTTTACAGGTTTGGAAATAAACAAAGCGAAAAGGGAAAAATATGAAGAAATTTTTTGTGTTGATGGCGTTAATTGCGCCATGTGTTGTGATGGCTGAAGATTCACCAAGTGATAATAAATTTAATTTGAATGTTCGTCGCATAGGTCTTGATTGGACCAAGACAGATATTAAAAATCCAAGCGAATATCAAAACTCTTCTGTGGCAGCTTTGAAAGCATCTGACCAAGAAAATATTCAAGGTGTTTTTGATGTCGCATTAGAATATGGACACGACAGATTTAAGTGGGATAATTCTTTGTTTATGGAATATGGTAAACAGACTATTCAATCTTATGGCGAAGAAAAATCTGTGGACGAAAGTGCAGATAAAATTTTGTTCTCGTCCGATTTGGCATATGCTTGTTGGGATTTTGATTCTTTCAAATTGGGACCAATTGTTCGTGGGCAATATGAAACAGAATTCAAAGGTGATCCCAGACGAAATGTTTTGCGTCCTAATGCGGGTTTTGCTTTGTTCGATCATGATATTTTCAAATCTTTGTATGTCGTTGGTGTTTACGAATATGATTTTACTTATTCTGATGAAAAGGTTAGCAAATCTGCTGCCGAAGCGGGTTGGCGTGTTGAATATAAGATAAGAGACGGGGTTAAATTTACTTCTGATGGTTATTACAGAAAATATTTGTCTTATTCAAGATATGTTGGTGAAGATTTAACTTATGATTTCTTGGCTGTTGCGCGTCTTGATACTAATTTGTGGGGCGATTTTACAATGGGGCCTTATGTGAAATATCGTCGTGCTCATTCTCGTGATGCCATAGATTATGGCGCAAATACTTCAATCGGTATTTCATTTAGTTATATTCATAATTTCGATTTAAAGAATACTAAAACGGAAGAATGATAGATTTACTCTTGCGAATATTTTGATTGAATCTAAAAAAAAAGCTTGATTTTAGCGAAAGTTTTGTGTATTATGGGGGCACGCATTTGATGCGAAGAACACAGGCAGCGGATATAATTTCTGTCCAGATATCTGGTTTGTTTACATCTGCTGACCGAGGATAACAACAGAAAAAAAGGATAAAATCATGGCATTGCCAACATTTACTATGAAACAATTGATGGAAGCAGGCGTTCATTTTGGACACCATACTCGTCGTTGGAACCCTTTGATGACACCATACGTTTATGGCGTAAAAGATAAAATTCATATTATTAATTTGAACAAAACAGCACCTTTGTTGCATCGCTCTTTGGTTGCTTTGGAAGCAATCGCAGCAGCAGGTGGAAAAATCTTGTTTGTTGCTACTAAACACCAAGCAAAAGACATTGTCAAAGACGCAGCAGAACGTTGTGGTCAATATTATGTTAACAATCGTTGGTTGGGTGGTATGTTGACTAATTGGACAACAGTTTCTCAAAGCATTCGCCGTTTGAAAAAAATGGAAAACGATATTGCTAATGCTGACAAATTAGGTTTAACCAAGAAAGAAGTTGGTGTTATGACCAAAGAAGTTGCTAAATTGCGCGAAATCTTTGGTGGTATTTTAGAAATGCACGGTATTCCACAGGCAATGATTGTTATTGATGTGCCACGTGAATTGAATGCTGTTCACGAAGCAAGAAATTTGGATATTCCAACAATTGCTATTTGCGATACTAATGCGAATCCAGAATTGGTTGATTACCCAGTTCCAGGAAACGATGATGCATCTCGTGCAACTCAATTGTATTGCGATTTGTTCGTAGATGCTATTTTGTCTGGTATCGAAAAAAGATTGGGTGGTGCTGCCGGTAAAAAAGAAGCTGTAGATAATGCAGAAGCAGCCGCTGAAGAATACGAACATGACATCAAAGTCAAAGAAGCAAAACAAAAAACAAAAACTTCTGAGGCTCGTGAAGTTCGTCGCAGCAAATTGGCAGACAAAGCCGACAAATAATAACCTATTAAAGAAAGGAAAAACAAATGGCAGAAGTAACAGCAAAATTAGTTCAAGAACTGCGTGAAAAAACTTCCGCAGGTATGATGGATTGCAAAAAAGCATTGGTTGAAAACAATGGTGACATCGAAGCCGCTGCAGATTGGTTGCGTCAAAAAGGTATTGTAAAGGCTGCTTCCAAAGCGGGTCGTGTCGCTGCTTCTGGGTTGGTGACAGTTGTTAAATGCGACAATATGGGTTGTGTCGTTGAATTGAACGCAGAAACAGACTTTGTTGCTAAGAACGACAAGTTCCAAAAATTGGTTGCGGATGTTGCAAACAAAGCATTGGAATTGGCTGGCGATTTTGATGCGACTTTGAATGCTGTCAAAGATGATATCGCTGCAACAATTTCTACTATCGGTGAAAATATGTCTTTGCGCCGTATCGCCAAAGTAAACGGTGACCATATTTATACTTATGTTCACAATGCTTTGGTTCCAGGAATGGGACAAATTGGCGTGGTTGTTGCTATTGATGGTGATGATGCTAAAATCGACGAAATCGGTAACAAAATCGCAATGCATATTGCTGCGAACAAACCAGAATTTATGACAATTGCTGATGTTGATCCAAAGGCAGTTGAACGTGAAAAGAAAGTTTTCATTGAATCTGGTGCGACAGCGGGCAAACCTGAAAACATCGTTGAAAAAATGGTCGAAGGTCGTATTAAAAAATGGTACGCCGAATCCGTTTTGGAAGAACAACCATTTGTTATGGACCCATCCAAGACTGTTAAGGAAGTAGTCGCAGAACATGGCGGAAAATTGGCTGGTTATGCTTATTACGTCTTGGGCGAAGGAATCCAAAAACGCGAAGATAACTTGGCTGACGAAGTTGCAAAAATGTTAGGCTAAGCTTAATCAAGGCAAGAATAAAACCGCGCTTTGATTAAAAGCGCGGTTTTTAAGTCAAAATAAAAAAAGGAGAAAAAATGATGAAAAACGATAATGTTTTGGTAAAACGTTCAAATGTTATCCGTTACTGTACATCAAAAACAGGCACTCATGTTATGTATTTTGATTGTGCATCTCGGCATCAAAGAAGATTAAATTTGACGATTGCCAATTTACAAAATGCCAAACAAAAATAGTTTATTTTTGTTTGGATTTGTGATATTTTGGTTGTATATATCAAGAGGTGGCACATGCCAACAACCAAAATTATCAAAGTTTCTAAGGATATTACTATCATAGAACGGGAATTTTATTTTTTTGGTCAAAGGGTCAAAACCAGACGAATAGTGCTTACCGAGAAATATAAAAAAGAACTGGAACAAAAGTTTCGCGAACGGTTATTGAACAAAGGACAAGAATATGGCGGATAGTTTACTGCAAGAATTGGAACAACGTGGTTTTATAAATCAATGTTCAAATATGGATGGGCTAAAACAAGCGTTGGAACAAGGTAAAGTGACTGTGTATTGGGGAACTGACCCAACAGGTGATTCTTTGCATGTCGGTCATGTTGCGTCTTTGATGTTATTGCGTTGGTTCCAAAAATATGGAAACAAACCAATTGCTTTGGTCGGTGGCGCTACAGGTAGAATAGGTGACCCATCTGGGCGAGACAAAGGGCGTCCTATGATGAGCGATGAACAGATTGCGCATAATTGTGCTGGGTTGAAAAAATCTATTTCTAAATTTATTAGGTTTGATGATTCTGAAGATGGTGCAATCATGGTTGATAATTATGATTGGATGAAAGATTATGGACATATAGATTTTTTAATTAAATATGGAACAGATTTTACTGTGCCACGTATGTTGTCTATGGAAAGCGTTAAAAAACGTTTGGAAAACGGGATGTCTTTCTTGGAATTTAATTATATGACTTTCCAAGCAGTAGATTTTTTAACTCTTTATAAAAAATACAACTGTACTGTCCAACTTTGTGGTGCAGACCAATGGGGAAATTCGGTTATAGGTATTGATTTGATTCGTAAAAAATGTGGCAAGGAAGTTTTTGTTTTATCTACTTCGTTGATTACAGATTCAAATGGTGAAAAAATTGGAAAATCCGCGGGTAATGCTGTATGGGTTAACGAAGACAAGGCGTCACCGTATGAATATTATCAATATTTCCGCAATACGCCGGATGATTTGGTGGAAAAGTTTTTGAAAATATTTACTGAAATTCCATTGGAAGAAATTGCGGAATTGTCTAAAAAGCAAGGGGCAGAATTAAACGAAGTTAAAAAACGTTTGGCTTTTGCGGCGACTGAAATTGCGCACGGAACGGATGCGGCACGTGCAGCAGAAGATGCAGCAACGGCTTTGTTTGCTGGTGGCGTTTCGGCTAATGCGCCCAGTTTTGATTTGAAAATGGATGCACCAATGGGCATTATCGATTTCTTGGTCGCGGTTAAGTTGTTTGATTCTAAATCGGAAGCGCGCCGCATGGTAGAACAGGGCGGTATTCAAATCGATGGTGAAAAGATTACCGATAAAGACTATGTTGTTCAACCGCGTGATTCAATAATGGTCCAACGCGGCAAAAAAGTTTTCTTGAAAGTGAATAACAAATAAAAATACCGCCCAAATGGGCGGTGTTTGTTTATCTGTTCCTTATTATTATATGTTTATACCATTTTTCTTGGAAATCGGTTGTTTTTTCGATTGTTTCGTTGTCAATGGTTGTGCCGGTTGGGACGACTATTAATTTATCGTCATCATCGTTGGTTCTGTGAATTATCGCACAACATGTCCCCGTAAATTTGTCCAATGGTTCCGTTGGACCGATTATATATGCGTCTAATTCTTCGCCGTCACCCGATATAGTGTTTGGAATATATCCATAGTTTATGGGATAGACAAAACTATGTTTAGGGTGTTTCGTCCCAATCGGTCTGTCCATTTTAATCGTGACTATTTTGCCCAAAAAATCAATGGAATTTACTTTCTCTGCCATTTTTTGTTTCTCCTTTTTTATGGAAAATATTTTGGCATTTTATTTGAATATGTCCAGTTTTTTTATAAAAAATTAGGCCCAGCAGGACTCCCTCGCTTGGCACAAAATTGTGCCGGCTGCGGGGCATTCGTTAGCACTCAAACTTCGCGTGTGCTCGTTTTCGTTTACTCATTGTCGAACAGGTTCTCATCCTGTGGGGCAAAAATAAAATCGGGATAAACCCGATTTAATTTATGGCGCGCCCAGCAGGACTCGAACCTGCAACCCACAGATTAGAAATCTGTTGCTCTATCCAATTGAGCCATGGGCGCTTCGGGGAAGATTCTAAAACAAAATCAAAATAATTGCAAACGTTTTTAGTCCTTTTTTTAGTTTGTATATTCAAAAAACGCTTGACCCAAGTTGAACATTTTTTCTATCATATGTCTATATGAAGGGTTACCCTGTGTTCCGTGTATTGAAAGTGCCGGAAAATAGGGAAAAATTCTTTGTATACGAAGAAAGGAAAGAGGACAAAATCAGTATGTTTAAGCGACTACTTTTAGTGGGAATGCTGGCGGTGATGCTTGTATCGCCTGGCTTTGCCGCTGTTCCTAGTTGCGATGGTCAGTCCTGTGTTGTTGATTGTTCAAATGGCGAATGTAAAGCCAAAGAAACTCAAAAATGTGATTATTCTACTATTGGTTCATATGGCGGAAATACCGCAGATGTCTGGCTTCGCGCGGTATGGGAACCACATAAATATTCTTGTGGTGCAGGTTATTATTTGAAGGTGACACCCGATTCGGCTGCTTGTGCGGAATGTTTGCCCGATTACTATTGTCCGAGTTTTTCTAATGTCCCATTTAATGAAGACGAATCGGATTACAATTTGAATAGTTGCCCAGAAGGTTATACAAAATCTGATGCTGGTGCGGCGACAAAATCTGATTGTTATAAAATGGTGGCGGTTTCTTGTGCAGAAAAGAATCCTTATACGTATGGTAATGGAAGTGCTGTTTATAAGAATGAACAGATTTGGTGTAAACAGTATTATGGCAGTAATTCTGGTTGCCAATTAAACAAGCCTGATGATTGTGAAATTGAAAGATTGGCTTGCGCATCTGGATTTATACAAGAAGAAATTAATGGGGAATTACGTTGTATGACTTCTAATGTTGTATGTGCTGCGGGTAAATACTTGAAGAAGGGTGAAAGAGATTGTTCTGTTTGCCCAGAAAACAGTTTCTGTGCTGGTAGTGGGGACGAAGGGTTCTTGGTTTCTGCAACAGAAGACCAGGGAATTACGGGCGTATGTTCTGGCAAGTTGAAATCTCCGTATGGTTCAACTTCGGAAGATGATTGTGGATATGTCTTGCACTTTGGTGATGGTGCTGGTGATAAATTGTATCTGCATGCGACAAAACGGACAAGCCCTTCGTTGGCGGTTCAAATCGATGGTCAGGTTTGGTATGCTGATATGACAGAGCTTAACGATAGTGATGATGCCAAGGTATTATACAAAGATTATTCTAACAAGAAGTTGCATGCTGTCGTCAATGGACAAGAATATACAGTGCATACTTCAATCTTGGAATAAAATGAAGTTTTGTACCGCCGAGATGTTTCGGCGGTGTTTTTTATAAAAAATGCTTGACAAACCTTTAATATTGTCTATATTTATATCAAAAATAGGGAAAAGTATGATAAGACAAAATCGAGATAAGATTTTACTTAGTCTTGTGGCCTTTGTGTTTACGGCCACTGTTTCCCTTGGAATTTTTAAAAAAGAAAAAGCAGAAAGAATAAATGCTGGGATTGAAAAAACAGTCGGGGTGTTAGAACAAGAAAATAACACAATGATTAAATTAAATAAGACTTATGACAAAGATTTAAAAGTTGGTATGGCACAAGCTGAAAATTATGAAAAAGAAAATCCTTCAAGTGATAATATGCTGCTTTTGTACAAACGAATTCAAAAAGTGAATGAAAGTTTGACTGAAAAACGTGATGGTTTATACAAAGATTTTTTAAAAAAGATTTCAAAACAAGCCGATAAATTTTGTAAAAGTAATACAAAACATAATATAAATGAATGTATGCAGATTTTACATGATAATTCTGAAAAAGTTTCTAGTATTCAAGAATTAGATGCTGAATATAAAAAAATACGAGAATTTAGTGATTTTGCTGTTGATTTTCGTTATTTTGTAGGTGGCAGCTTTCAAAGATATTTAAAACAATATGATGAACAAACTGAATTTGTTTCCAGTGTACCAAATAAAAGTGTTGATGTGATATTTCCTGGTGGCAACGTTTTGACCCAGCAAGCACCACAAGGGCAATATGTTCCGGGCAATATACCACCTTATAATTGTGAAGATAATATTAAACAAAACGAGGTTATTAATTTAACAAAACTTTATTTTGCTGAATTGAATATATCTTATGCTGATTTTATGGATGAAACATTTACAGAAAGATATTATCATGCATTGGATTTGATGCTGCAAATTCAAGAACTTAATAATCTTGAAGAGAAAGTGGAAAGCACACGTATAGCTATTGAAGATTTAAACAAAAAAATTTCTGCGAATAATGACAGAATTAATTCGTTGAAAGCACAAATTCGTTAAACAAAAAAAGGATGTAAAAAATGAATAAAACACAAAAAATGAAAACTGCAACAAGCAAAGCTCGCGATCAGCAATATGATTTATTGTTGGAAAAAATTATTTTATTTCCATGGCGTTTGCTTAAAGCGATATGGCGTTTAATTTGCCGTATTTGCCGTAAAATATGGGAATGGCTTAAAAGCATCGATGTTGTTGGAATGGTTAATTTGACTTTGTTAATAGTGATAATAGTTTTGTTTTCTATTCTGATTGCTAATTTTGTGTGTTGCAATAAACGTTCTGGATGCGTAAATCAAAATAACAGAACATTTATTTCTTCAACAAATCAAAACAATCAAAATGATAGTCGTAAAGTAGTGAAACGAGCTGTGAAAACAACTTTGTCTGGTAAAAAACAAGCTGTTGCTTCTGGGGCAAATGGACGTGAACAATTGAACGGTAAAACAACAGATGATTTTGAAAACGGTACAAATGTAGCTGTGTCAAAAGATGAAGCAAAAGTCCAAGTTTTATCTGGCGATGTGATTGTTGATGTTACTCCGTCTTCTCCGGTGTTGGCAGATGGTGTAAAAATAAACGGCAATTTGTTCGTTCAAAATATGCGCAAATATACATTGCCTTGCGGAACAAAAATAAATGGACATTTGTTTGTGCGTAATGTAGATAAACTTCGTTTTTGTGGAGCTTTCACAGTAAATGGCAATATCTATGTTAATCGTCAATCGTCTTTTGGTCCATTGCCAAGTGGTGCTCGTGTTCGTGGGCAAATAATTTTGTAAAAATCAAAAAAGAACAAAGAAAGTGTCGTGTGTTTTCACGGCACTTTTTATTTTGTAGTAATGTTTTTTTGTGATATAATAAGAAAGAATCCAACAAAAGGGGAGAATAATGAACTTTTTTGAAAAATTAGGCAAAGTATTAACTAATAATATGGGATACACAATCGCTTTGGTGGTTGCTTTGATTTTGTTCTTGTATTTCACAGGTGGTGATTTAATTGCTGGGGCGTTTATCGCTTTCTTTGCTTTGATTATATATATTTGCATCGCATTTTTGTATGGTGAATACAAAAAAATGCCAGCAGGTGGCAATGCTAAAAAATCTGTGAAAAAGAAAAAATAAAAATAGTTTCTTTTAAAGTAAAGAACATCATCAGACTGTTTGTAATCAAACGGTGTGGTGGTGTTTTTTTTAGAGCAGGGTAATATAAAATATTATGCCGATATAGGCTCGATTTTTGGAATCTGCGCTTTGCGCGCAATAACGAAAATAGGTGGTGGGGATAAAGAGAATCGAACTCTTATGGGTTGCCCCACTGGAACCTAAATCCAGCGCGTCTACCAGTTTCG
>CAMYYT010000016.1 GCA_947303585.1 uncultured Pseudomonadota bacterium
GTTTGGTCGCACAATAATAAGTTTCTTTCCCCAAGAAAGAAACCGTCCCTGTGTGGGGACGGTTTTTTGTTTCTGCAGTACTGTGCTTGCGACCCGAAGTTTTAACGAAGGGTTGTCATGCTGAGCGCAGCGTGAGCATCCAGGTGTATCAATGTGTCTGGCGTTATGCCAGACTACTTTTTTATTAACCTAGATTGCCACAGTCGTTCGCCGGGCATTGTGCTGGTGCACAATTTCGTCAAACTCCTTCGCAATGACACAGTCTCTGGAATAATGGGCAAGAATAATAAACTAATAAAACCGCCTGTACGGCGGTTTTATTGCTGTTAACATATTTTTACCATGTTGGGGCATGGTCGCCTTCTTTGATAATTGGTTGTTCGTCTTCCCAGACTGATAAACCTGTTTTTAAATCTGTTAATGTTAATTGCAGATAATATTCTGTGCGGGTATCAACAGATGAAAACCAACCAGAATCTAATTTCAAATTTCTTTGTAACATTTTACCAGACAGCGACATATTTGGTGCAACCAATGTTCCTTTGTCTGCAAATGTTTTTTTGTCGTATTCATCGTTGTCGCGTTGTGAACGCATATTATATGTTGTTTCATCTTCGGCGTTTGCGCTGTTTACGGCGATTATAGCACCGCTTGGCGTTTGAACGCGTGTCCCAGATTTTGTGTCAGATGGTAATAATACGGTTTGTAAATCTTGACCGTTTCTGAATGATACTGCGATTTGTGCAACGCCAGATTTTAACAAAGTAGTGCGAATTTTTTTTGTTAAAATATCAGTGTCGAATCGTTGTTGTGTATCGTTCACGATGTTGCCAATCGCGATTACTGGTTTTTCTTGCTTTTTAAAAGCGCCGCTTTCAATCATTGATTCAGTCATTTTTTCGGCGGTTTTCGTCCAATCGCGATATTCCAATTCCATAACATTTTGCATGGATGCAACTTCTTTAGCGTCTTCGGTGTCAATAACCCGAGTCCCGCTGCATGCAGTTAACGCTAAGCATAATGCAAATGGTATAAATTTTTTCATTATTTTTTCTCCTTTGGTTTATTTTAATTTTATAATTTTTGTGTCGTTTTTGTTATCAAATATTCGCGTATAGATTAAATTGTTCCCTTCGTTTTTTACTTCGTCTTTTATCGTATCATTGCCGTACAGATTATTCAAGTTTTCTGTGCGAATAACATATATGTATTTAGGCAATGTTGCCCAAGTTCGGACATCTGTGTTTGAAGAAGATACTGTGTAAATCGATGAAAGTATCCCAAGTATTGGGGCAGAATCACTGTGTGAATTATACATAGTTGCTTGTAATGTGGCTTTGGATGCGGCGGATGTGAAAGAACGCAAAATTTCATTTGTTCTGTATTCTTTGTATTCTGTGATAAACATTGCGTCAATATTGGCAAGTAATTGACTGTTTTGTGGTTGTATAAAATTATTATCAAAATAGGGCGATGAAAAAGTAAAATAAACCATACCTATGGTTGGTAAAAATATTCCATCTTGTTCTTCGTGAAGTCGTGGAGCAAAACCTGTTTCAATAAATTGCCATGTTGTATGCGTTGGTTTTATTCGCTTTTGTGCAAATTCTAAATCTTTTTTTATGAAAGTGTTTTCTGGCATCATACCGTTTGCACGTTTAAGGTAAGTTATGGCGTTATCAAAATCCCCGTCGTTCAAAAAGTATATTCCAGATAAATACATCAATGCCGGATTCATAATGTCGGTAAAAGCAAACCAATCTTGGGTATTTTTGTCGATAATTTCGTAGTATTGCGAATCGCTGGCGATTTTATTTTTGTTTTCTTCTATTAATTTTTTATATTCAATAGACATATTTTGTTGACGTGTATATGACTGATTTATTACCACGCGCGCGTTCGCCCAATCTTGTAAAGCCAATAAATCCCATATTTGATAATAAGACACAAAAAGAGAATCCATCATATATGGTTTATAAGAATTTACGCCTTGGCCCAATAATAATCCGGCTGCTTCGCGAGTTATAGAAGAAGAGGTTTCATTTAAATTTCTTTTGTTAAATTCTTCAAATAACGAATCGCTTTGTGCGAATTTATTGTCGTGAAACAAAGCCATCCCATTGATTAATAATTCAAGGTTATTTTGTTCTGTTGCAATTTGTTTTGTGGTTGGTGTGAAATTCGCATTTGAAAAATTGTTTTGAATTGTGTTCAAATGCGATTGCATAGTTGATGCACAACCGAACAAAAATAACGATAAAACAAGACAAATTATCTTTCGCATTTTTAATGCAACGGTTCAAGTATTTTTATTTCTTTGGTCATTGGATCCATAACGCATGGGGTTCCTTCGTATCCCATAATAGCGTGATGCATTGGAACCAAAAATTCCGGTAATGGGGGTGCTTCGCCCATAAGAACTTTTTCGTGTAATTTCTTTTCCACAGGCGTTGAATTCAAGAAATGGAACACTTGGTCTGCTTCGATTGGACGGTGATACCAACCTTGGTAGATAACTAACTGTTTCCCTTTGGATAATTTCATAATGTCATATTCACTATATAACGGTTCTTCTTTTGGCTTTTTAACTTCTTTGCCATCTTTGTCTGTTTCAATTTTTTCTGTCTTTTTCATACCTATCATCTTGGAGAATCTTTCCGCTGTTTCTGGATCGTTTTGACGCATAACGATTTTTGCAGCAGTTGTAGATATAATTGTAGACGCTGCGTCTTGACCGTATCTTTCGCTTATCTGGTGAATATCCTGACCGATAATTAAATAGGATACTTTTTGTCCGCGCCCTAAATCTGGACCTTGGATAACAGCGTCCAATTTTTGCATTTTTGGCATTTCGTCAAGCACGAAAAGCACAGGACATGGTCCGACTCTTTTGCCATCAACTATGTCACCAGGTTTATGTGCCAGTAAATAATTAGACATTAATTCAATAAATATTGCAGTGATTGGATTTAATGCTTGGGCATCAACCATGTTAATAGAAAGATATATACTGATTGGTTTTACTTTTCCATCCCGAGGATCTTTCATTCCGCGCAAATCTTCAAAATGAAAGTCAGAATGGCTGGTTCTGTTGCGAACAGCCGCATTGCGGAATATCGCCAAGCCTTCAACCATAGTTGATAAAATAGAACCGCGTTCTTTATCAGGTGTGTTTGCAAGTTGGGTTAATTCGGATATAGCGCGATGTGCATACGCATAACGACGCGCTTCTTCAACAGCTTCGATAAGTAAGTCTTTCATTGGATCCGCCATCATAACCATTTGATCGCCTTGCTTTCTGCGTTCTTCCATTTGTTCGGCAATAGCGACCTGGCTGGTGGTTAACCAATCAAGAATCATTGAAAGGGATGCTTCTCGTCCATGCCATGCGTCTGGTATATGCGCCCATGTTCCAATGTGAATGTAATTTGTTGTGTTAAGTTCACCTTTTTGAAGCAAGGAATACGCCGCATACGCATTGGGGTCATTCATCATTGACAGATAATAATCACCCAAGACTGCCGCATCATCTGCGTTAAAAGTTCCGTTGTTTAAACGCGTGTAAAAATAATCGTCTGCTTTGGCACGTTCTACTTTGGATACTATGAAGTTTACCAAGCCAGATAAACCTGCGCGTCCAGTATTCGCCCAGTGCGGGTCTGCGTTAGCACCCTTGCTGTCTGGGACAAGAACTTTGCATATTGTATCAATATACAAATCGCGTTGTTCAGGCATAAACGGAACATGTTCTGGAGACAACGGATTCCACGAAGGATAATATATCCCGCGTTCTGGTTCGTCTTGTCCAGCCCAATTCATGATAAACACAGGCCCAATCGTTGCACGATATGCAGATGTGTCTTGTTTTAATTCTGGTTTAGGGTCGTTGATAATCATTGATACAGTATCGCAATCAAGAATTGTTGGATATACAACGCCCTGAGTTTTACCGGTTCCCGGAGGTGCCAGACACAAAGCCGACAACGCTTCGTCAAACATCAACGGTGTGGCTTTGCTTTTGTATTTGAAATATCCCAACACCATCATAAAACCTTTGAATAAGCCTTCTTTGTTATTATGGTCTTGACCCATTTTTTTGATGTCGTCTGCGGTTGCTTTGCGGGCAGATTTTTCATCGTAATTATCTTTGCCTGCTGGGTTGAATTCGTTTTTCAATGTATCATCAACCAAGAAATAATATGCGATTACTGGTAATACTGGACAGATTGTTGCAAAATCAGGATGATACATTATGCGTGAAAACCAATATGGAATTTCTGCGATTACAGATAAACCGCATGTCGCAAACATATTCTTGATATATAACCATACCCAATGCCCAGTTGCAGGTCCCCAACCATATCTCCAAATGTGTTCTATGGCAAAAGATAAACCAAAGGCAAAAGCACATATCAGCCATACCCCGATATTCCAACGAATATTCCAGAATTTACGCGCAATAGGGGCCTGTTCGTGTTCTTTGTATTTTGAAGAATCAAAGATTTTTAGACCTTTGCCAGAACCGCTGTTGGATAAAATGTTGAACTTTATTGCCATGGTTGTTATTATATCATAAAAATAAATGTTTTTATACCAAAAGATTTAAAAATGCAAAATATACCGAGAATATATGTACAAGGTGATATCAAGACCGGAAAAATTGTGCCGGTTAATAAAGATATTGTTCATTATTTGCGTCGTGTTATGCGACGTGACGATTGTTTGGTCTTTAATGATGGAATTGAATACAAAGCTGTTTTAAGTGACAATGACAAGGCGTTGTTTGTCAAAGAACAAACAAAACATATTGACCCCAGTAATGATTTAACATTGTGTTTTGCTCCTGTGAAAAAAATAGATGATTTATTAAATATGGCGACCCAGATGGGGGTGGGAACCTTACAGCCTGTGATAACAGAAAGGACTGTGGCGAATCATATAAATTGGGCGCGGATGAAAAAAATTATAATAGAGGCATCAGAACAATCGAATCGTAATAGTGTTCCAACATTATGTGAGCCAATTAAATTTTCTGATTTAGATTTGAATAATTTGGTTGTGGCAGATGAAAGATTTGCGCATGAAACAAATGAAAAATCTTCTGCGCTTCGTTTTAATAGAATCTTGGTTGGCCCCGAAGGTGGTTTTTCGCCAAAAGAATTTGAAATATTGGACAGCGCAAATGTTGCAAAAATTTCTTTGGGAAAAACGATTTTGCGTGCAGAAGTTGCAGCTGTGGTTGCAATAGCAAAGGTGTTGGATAAATGAATGTAAGATTGGCGAAATTTATTGCTGATTGTGGTGTCGCTTCGCGGCGGGGTGCCGAAGTTTTGATAAGTCAAGGTGATGTTTCTGTCAATGGCAAAATTGTTAACAGTCCCGTGTTCTTTGTGGATGGCAGTGAAAAGATTTGTGTCAAAGGCAAAGAGATAAAAAAGAAAAAAGAAATAAAACTGTATATGTTTCACAAACCTGTTGATACAATGACTACGACAAAAGACCCAATGGGGCGCAAAACTATATATGATGTGCTGGATAAAAAATATAGAAATTTAAAATATATTGGTCGACTTGATTTTAAAACAAGTGGTTTATTGTTGCTGACTAATGATGGTGAATTTGCGCGTCAGATGTCTTTGCCAAAAAATCGTATACAACGTACGTATGTTGCCACGGTAAACAGTTTTACTGAAAAAAAATTAGATATTGCGCGCAAGGGTGTCTGTGTTGATGGAATAAAATATCGCCCTATGAAGATAGAGGCTGTTGATGAACATACTTTGAAAGTGACTGTGGAAGAGGGCAAAAAGAACGAGATTAGAATTGTATTACGATATATTGAGGCTCCTGTTCGGGCTTTGCATCGTGTATCTTATGGACCGATAAAATTAGGAAATTTGGCGCGCGGAAAAATTTTAGAAGTAGACAAGAAAACAATTGACCTGGTGTTAAAAAAATTGCTAGAATCAAAATAAAAGGGAAGGGAGTCTTTTATGAAAAAAGCACAAAATACCAGAAAAACAAAGCCGATGGTTAAAAATATCGTTGCAGAAAAGCCTGCTGTTTCATCGGACGCATGGTCTTGGACGATATATGTATATTGGTTTATAATATTGTTTTTTATTGCTGCAACTTTTTATCTTATTGGACGTAGTCAGGAAATTTTGCATCCAACTTCTGGCAATGTTATTATTACAGAAGAATCCTTGTTGCGACCACAAGATTATATTAATTCTGCCAAAGAAAAAATGAATGCAGGTGATATGGAAGGTGCTATTGCGGAATTAAACGCTGCGATTGATACTAATGCGAATAGTGATGTTTATACTATACGGGGTGAAGTTTATATGCAAATGGGCGAATATCAAAAAGCTTTGGAAGATTTAAATGCTGCAATAGCGGTCGATGGTATGAATGCGGTTGCTTTTTATGCTAGAAGTTTATTGAATACTCGTCTTGAAAATTATGATGCGGCCTTGGTTGATGTTAATAATGCTTTGGCAGCGCAATCTATGAAACCGTCTGAAATTTTATCGATGCGTAATTTGTATGCAAAACGTGGTCAATTGAATTTATGGTTAAAGAATTGGGAGGGTGCTGTTGTAGATTATACAAATTCTTTGGCGCGTGCGGACGGCAGTATTGTTCCACAGGTTTATGCGGAACGTGCCGAAGCGTATACAGCGTTGGGTCGATATGAAGAAGCTATCGAAGATTATAAATCGGCAGTGCGTGTGATTTATGAACAACTTCAAGCGACTGCGAATCAAGATGAACGCGAAGCTCGGACAAGTGATGCGATGTCTTATTTTGAAAAAATTGCTGCGCTTGATTTAAAGTTGGGCAAAGCTGATGTTGCGAAAAATGATTTAGAATCTGCTTTGGCTATTGCTGTTGCGTTGAATGATACGGATAGTATGGAAAGAATTCAAAAGTTAATAGAAGGGTTGAACTAAAAAAATCCGCCGATATGGCGGATTTTTTTTGACTTTTATTACAAAAGGTAATAATATACCAGTTATGATTTATAAATTATTCATTTTGACAATTACAACTACAACCCCTTTGGGGGTCTAGATTTCTATATTGCGATAAATTTTCGCGCGTATTATAATAGCTAAGCAATTTAATAAATTAATAAATGAAAAAAGAAGGTAAATTATGTCTTATCCAATAGAATTAATTCGTCATTCACTGGCTCACGTGATGGCGGCGGCTGTTAAAAAATTACATCCAGAAGTTAAATTTGCAGGCGGACCTGCGATTGAAAATGGATTTTATTATGATTTTGATACTGAATACAGATTCAGCGAAGCAGATTTCGAAGCTATTGAAAAAGAGATGAAGTCTTTGATTAAAAGTGATGGCCGATTCGAAAGACGCGAAATTTCTCTGAAAGAAGCCAAAGAAATTTTTGCGGACCAGCCATATAAAATGGAATGGTTAAACGAATATGATGCCAAAGGCGAAGCGTTATCAATTTATACTTTCCGCGATTTTACAGATTTGTGTCGTGGACCACACGTTGAATCAAGTAAAGATTTGCCAAAAGACGGATTCAAGATTCGTTCTGTGGCTGGCGCTTACTGGAAAGGCGATTCGAAAAATAAAATGTTGCAAAGAATTTATGTTGACGCTTTTGAATCCAAAGATGCGCTAGATAATTTCTTGAAAATGCAAGAAGAAGCAGCCAAACGTGACAACAGAAAACTTGGTAAAGATATGGACTTGTTTCATTTTGAACCTGAATATGCTCCGGGTGCGGTATTTTGGCACGACAAAGGGTTTAAAGTATATCGCCGTTTGATTGAATATATTCGTGCGCGCCAAAATCGAGAAGGCTATTTAGAAATTTCTACACCGACAGTGATGGAACGCAGCCTTTGGGAAAAGTCTGGTCACTGGGCAAAATATGCAAGTCATAATTATTCTGGTAAAACATTAGATGGCAAAGATTTCTGCGTGAAACCAATGTCTTGTCCTGGTGGAATGTTGGTGTTTGCTCAAGGTATAAAATCTTATAAAGAGCTGCCAATGTATTTGGCTGAATTTGGTAAAGTAAATCGTTATGAAGCGTCTGGTTCTTTAGCTGGTTTGATGCGTGTTCGAGAACTAACTCAAGATGATGCACACATTTTTTGTACAGAAGAACAGATGCAAGAGGAAGTTGTAAAAGCTTTGCGTTTAATCTTGGAAATTTACCATAATCTGGGATTTGATAAAGTTTTAATGGATTTGGAAACGCGTCCAGATTCTGAATTTAGAATCGGCAGTGATGAAGTATGGGATTTTGCAGAAGATACTTTGCGTAAGGCTTTGGATGCTGCAGGGGTAGAGTATGTAATTGCAGAAGGCGAAGGTGCTTTCTATGGTCCAAAAATTTGCGTTTATTTATGGGATGCTATTGGACGCAAATGGCAATGTGGTACAGTGCAACTGGATATGAATTTGCCGGAAAGATTTGATTTGTCTTATATTGGTGAAGATGGCGAAAAACATCGCCCAATTATGTTACATCGTGCTATGTTGGGGTCTATCGAACGTTTCTTTGGCATTTTGTTGGAATCTACAGGTGGCAATTTGCCACTGTGGTTATCGCCAGAGCCAGTTGTGGTTGTTCCTGTGTCTGAAAAATACAAAGATTATGCAGACAAAGTTGTCGATGATTTGCGTGCTGCTGGGGTTTATGCTCGCGCTGATTTGCGTGATGAAAAGGTTAATTACAAAGTGCGTGAATTGTCTTTGTCAAAAACACCGATTATTGCTGTGGTTGGTGAAAAAGAAATGGCGGATAAATCGGTCACATTGCGTTATCTCGGCAAAGAAGGGCAAGAAATTAAATCTTTGTCTGAATTTGTTGAATATATGAAAAATGCGGTTAAAATGCCGTTGTAAAAAAGAAAATAGGGCGCGATTTTTCGCGCCCACTATATATAAAAGGAACAAGGGGATGAAAAAAATTGTTTTATTGTTTGGGTTGATTAGTATTATTTGTGTGGCTGGATGCTGCACTTGTGAAAACGAGCCTATTATAGAAGCTAATCATAAATTAATAGTTCCACCTAATTTTGGAAATATGCCAAAATAATTTTGGTTTATTGTTTTTTTTATGATATAATAGTCCCATAAGAAATTCAAACATGGGGGACCAATTATGGATAAAGAAGAAAATTTAGATTTATTAGACTTGGAAGATAATAACGAAGTGGACACTTTGCCAGAGGCAACGCCTTTCTCAAGCCCACGTCCAAAAAAACCTTGGTTGTTGATGGGGTTGGGGGTTGCGATTATCATTTTGGCAACTTGGATTATCGTTGCAAAAATTGGTGGTGATTCGGATACCAGTGTCAGCGTTGATTTAGATACCCCAGTGGAAGCGGTTGATAATTCTGTTCAACCTGTTGCAGATTTGAATGTACCTGCAAAACCAGTTGAACCTGTGGCACCGGTGGCAGTTGAACTTGTGGCTCCTGTTGCGGTACCAGTTGCGGTTCAACAACCAAAACCAGCAGAAGTAAAACCAGTTGAAACAAACGGTAACCCTGTGCGTGTTATTGAAGATAGAAAAGAAGTGACTTTCAATCCAGATAAAGCAACAACGCAAAGTGCGCCGGCACAAAAACCTGTTGCGAAAGCCACAGCGAAAAAAACAAATACTGCGGTTAAAAAACAGACTGCATCTGCGGCAAATGGCAGTATATATGTTCAATTTGGTTCTTACAGTTCAAGGGCTGCGGCACAAAGTGCAGAACAAAAAATGCGTTCTTCACACAGCAATTTGTTTAGCGGCAAACAATTTGTAATTTTGGCGGCTCAGGTCAAAGGTGCAACTACATATCGTTTGCGCGTTCCATTCCACAGCACGAATGAAGCAAATGGTTTTTGCAGAAATGCAAAATCTGATGGGCTTGATTGTTATGTGACAAAATAAAAGGGGTAAACCATGAAAGGTGGTATTTGGGAAATAATTTTAATAGTTTTGTTGGTTTTGATTTTATTCGGATCAGCCAAGATTCCCGCGATGGCGCGAAATATCGCCCAAGGAATCAAGACTTTTAAAAACGAAGTCAAAGACGAACCTAAGAAAACAAAAAAAGTACAATCAAAAAAGGTGGTTAGCAAAACCAATAAAAAGAAATAGTATTTTTGCCGTTTAAAAAAACCACCCATTTGGGTGGTTTTTTGATGAAAAAGATTTTTATCTTCTTTTTTGTTCGTGTTCTTCTTGCTCTTCAATTGTCATTGTGGCAAGTGGGCGCGCCAGCATTCTTTGCAAACCAATTTCTTCGCCAGAAATAACACTATATCCATAGGTTCCTTTTTCAATGCGTTCTAATGCCGCGTTGATTTTTTCAAGCAAATTTGATGTGCGTTCAGACATACGCAAATTCATTGTGATTTCTTGTTCTGCGCTTGCTTGGTCTTGTTCATCGCCAACACCGGCAGTTTCATTTTTTTCTGCCATTCTAACATCGCTTAGCACGGATTCGCGGTCATGTAAAATTTCTTCGCGTTGTGCATTTAACAATTGATAAAAATATGCCAATTGTTTTTCGCACATATATGGTTCAGATTTTTTTGGTATATATTTGGAATCTAATTCCAGAGTTTTATAATCAGTTTTTGCCATTTTATGCCGCCTTTAATTCTTTTATCCATTGGGTTAATGTTTCTTCGTCCATCAATCCTGTCCGAGCTTCTTTTAATTCGCCATTCTTAAATGCCAAAACGCTTGGGATGCTGCGTATGCCGAATCTAGCAGGTGTGCGTCTGTTTACATCATCTATTTCAAATTTGACGAAATTGACATCGCTTTGTTCGTCAGATACCGCTTCGAATATAGGACCAAACATCTGACAAGGACCACACCAAGTTGCCCAGAAATCAACCAAGGTTAAACCGCTGGTTATCATAGAATCAAATGTTTCGTCTGTTGCGTGTTTTAATGACATTTTTTTCTCCTTAATGTTATTGATATTTGAATTGAGTTTATTATAATCATAACAAAAAGCAAGAGAAAAACGACATGAAAAAATTCGTTTATGTAGATGCAAGTGCAAGTTGGTTAAAATCTCAATCTCTGATTGAAATTGAATCTGAATTTCTGGCTAATTCCTATGCTAATGCTGGGCGTGGGATTTGCGAGCGCGCTGACAAAGTTGACAGATTGGTTGCTGAATCGAGACGGGTTTGCGCTGATTTTATCGGGACAAATGAAAAAAACATAGTGTTTACATTTGGGACAACAGACGCTTTTAATAGAATAGTTAATATTGTTAAAAATACTTTTAGAGATAAAAATTTGGTGGTCGCTGTGTCTGATTTGGACCATCATAGTGCGCGTCTGCCGTGGATGGCATTGGAAAAAGCTGGCGGTTGCAAAACTGTTTTGATTCCATTGGATAAAAATTTTAATCTAGATTTTGATAATGTTCCAGTTGCAGATGTGTTTGTGATAACTGCGATGTCCAATGTATTAGGTGTACCCCAAGATGTTGCGCGTTTTATTAAATCTGTGCGTTTGAAAAATCCAAATGCGATTACTGTCGTTGATGCGGCGCAATATGTCGCTCATGAAAAGATAGATGTAAAAAAATTCGATTGTGATTTCTTGGCTTTTTCAGGACATAAAATCGGGGCGGATACCGGTGTTGGTGTGATGTATATAAAAAATCCTGATTTATTCATGTGTGATAAATTTGGTGGTGGTATGGTTAATCATGTTTTAGATGACGGAAATTTAATCTTGAACAAAGAACCTGAAAAATTTGAAGCTGGGACTTTGCCTTTGACCCAAATTGTCGGGCTTAGACAAGCAATAGACGATTTGAAAAAATGGGATGGGGGACATGATTTAACGAATTACATATATGAAGAATTATCAAAATTAGGAAGTATAAAAATATTGTCGCCAAAGGATGCAAGTATTTTGTCTTTTGTGGTGCAAGATATGCATGTTCTTGATTTCGGGGCATTGATGGGGGCAAAAAATATTTGTTTGCGGGTTGGAAATATGTGTGCGTCGTGGATTCATAAAAAATTAGGCGTGGATGGCAGTGTGCGTATTTCTGTGGGGCCTTGGAATACAATGGAAGATGTTCGTTATGTTGTTGAAAATATAAAAAGTTTGGTGGGATAATATGGCTTTTAATCGTGAAAGTATTATTGAAGAAATAAAAAAGGTTTATGACCCAGAAATACCTGTGAATATATGGGATTTGGGGTTGATTTATGATATTGCTATTAATAATGATGGTGTGGTTATAGAAATGACTTTTACCAGTCCTACTTGTCCAATGATGGAAGACATTATGCAACAAGTTAAGGATAATGTTGAAACTGTTACCGAAGGTAAACCTGTGGATGTAAAGTTGGTATGGGAACCTGCGTGGGATTTGTCCAGGATGAGTGATGCTGCGCGGTTAGAATTAGATTTAACAGAGCAGGGGTGGTAAATAATGACTTATCTTGAAATAAAAAATGCTTTGTCTTTGGTAGAAAGCGACGCTGATAAATTAGAAATGGTTATGGATTTTGGAAAAAATCTTGAACCTGTTCCAGACAATGCAAAATGTAGCGAAATTTTGGGTTGTGCTTCGTTTGTGAAAATATGTGAAAAAGATGGGCGTTTTTATGGTTTTGCCGATTCGGTTATGGTGCGTGGAATCGTTGCTATTATTTTATCTATGGTTGATGGAAAAACAGTAGAAGAGACAAAAAAAATGGATTTAATCGGTGAATTTAACAGCCTTAATCTCCATTTTGGAGCAGCAAGGTTGAATGGTGTTCAATCTATGATTAATTTTTTTCAAAATTTATGATAAAATACTTAAAATAAGTAAACAAAGGAAAGGAATTTTATGAGAGACGATGAAAAAATGTTCAATATAGGTGTTACGATGTTATGTGGCATCGTTTGTCTTATTGCTTTTCTTCAAGTTTGCTATCGTGTGCAAAATAATAATTTGATGTCTGTTCGGCGAAGTTTAGAAAATACAAAGCAAGAATATGATATAGCAGGAACAAGATTTTCTTCGCTGTCTTCGGCTGGGATGTTGCGGGGGTCTGTGATGGGTAATAATCCTCTGGCTGAAACGGTTTCGTTCAGTAAAAATGTTCGCATAGATGAAATACCAATGGTGGAAGAACAATGAGTTTTAACATAGGACATGATGTTTTGCCGCATGAATACAAAGGTGCTGTTTATAACCGCGAAAGTGCTAATAGGTTGCGTTGGATAAAATTTGCTTTTGTTTTTATGTTCTGTGTTTTTATGGCGCGTACATTACAGTTAGGATTACAAAGTAATGATATTGGTAAATATAATGGCGGTGCCAATGAAATAGAAAGTCGCGCTGATATTGTAGATAGAAATGGTGTTGTGTTGGCAAAAAGTGTCAGGTCTGGGAATATAAAATTGTTTCCTGGTCGTGTTAAAGACAAAGACATAGATAATGTTGCAAATGTTATTCATGAAATTGCACCCATGGATTACAGTATTGTTGATGCGTTGAATTTAATAAAATCTAGTAAGCGTGGTCTTTATATCAAAAAAAATGCAAGTGAAGAACAGATAAAGATTATTAAAGAGGCGCACAGAAAATATAACTGTTTCGAAGTAGAACAATTTACTCAACGTCGTTATCCACAACGCAATGTGTTCGCACATGTTGTTGGGTTTGCTGGTAAAGATGCAGGTCTGGAGGGCGTGGAATTTGTTTATGATGAATATTTGCGTGAAAACAAAGATGCTTTGCAGCTTTCTATCGATTCGCGTGTTCAAAATATTTTTTATGAACAATTAAGTATTGCTATGAATAAATATCGTGCCAAGGGCGCTATGGGGATGTTGATGAATTCAAGTACTGGTGAAATGATTGCTATGGTACAAATCCCAGATTATGACCCAAATGATATTAATTCAAGTTCTGCTGCGGTTCGTAAATTCAAATTGTTGCGTAATAATTTTGAAATGGGGTCTATATTCAAAATATTTAATACTGCGTTGGCATATGAAAATAATTTACAAAACAAAGATTACAAGGTTGATCAACCGTTGATGATTTATGATAAATTTGGCAGACCTGCGATGAGAAAACCTATTGATGATGTATCGTCTTTTAAGCGCGATGTTGTCAAAAAAATGGGAAGAAGAACTTTGAAAGCGCCTGAGATAATGCTTCATTCTTGTAATGTTGGCAGCGCTAGGATTGCGCTGGATTTACCAAACGGTGCTCAGAAAGAATTTTTTCACAAATTGAATTTTGACAGACCTTTGAATTTGGAATTCGGCAAAACGGAAACTGCGTTGACTTATAAAGTTTGGGGACCAACAGAAAGGGCAACTGCTTCGTTTGGCCATGGAATTGCCGTAACACCAATGCATTTATTGTTGGCGGTAAATGCGATGACTAATGGTGGTATTTATATTTATCCAACGCTTTTGAAACGTAATATAGGTGCGGTGCGCGGAGAACGGGTTTTAGATAGTGAAATTTCTGCCACTTTGCGAAATATTATGTTTAATATCGCTGAACAAACTACTGCTAAGAAAGCGCGAGTAAAGGGGATAGAAGTTGGTGGAAAGACTGGGACCGCCGAAAAACGTGGTGCAGACAGAAGGGCAGATAAAAGTAGAAATACAACAGTGTTTACGGGAATATTTCCTGTGTCTGCGCCACAATACATCATTATGATTATGTTAGACGAACCCCAAGGAACACAAGAGTCAGGTGGGTGGAAAACTGCTGCTTGGAATGCTGTGCCAACTGCGGGTGCAATTTTAGATGGAATCATCCCATTGCTATTTGAATAAATTTATATTATAATTATACCGACAATAAGAAAAAAAGAGTGTAGCGTGCGTAAGATAGTAGAAAATTCCATGCTTGGTAAAGCATGGGTGGTGTCGGACAATAATAATCTTAATATAGATGTAAACGATACAGAAAATTTAGTTAAAAATATTTTGAAGTCTCGCGGCATAGATGACGAGACCGAAATTTTGCGTTTTTTGCATCCTTCTATCAAAGAGTATATGCCGGATCCTTTTGTGTTAAAGGATATGGATGTTGCTACGCGATTGATTGCTGATGCAGTATGCGGTCATAAAAAGATAGCTGTTTATGGTGATTATGATGTTGATGGTATAACTTCGACGGCTATTTTTGTGAAATATTTGCGCAAAATAGGTGTAGATGTTTCTTGGTATTTGCCAACCAGGGAAGGCGAAGGTTATGGATTAAATATTGCTGCGATTGAACAGATTGCTCAAAATGGTGTTGATTTAATGATAACTGTTGATTGTGGTATAAGTGGTGTTTCAGAAGTCGAAAAGGCAAAACAATTAGGGTTAACAGTTGTTGTTACAGACCATCATTCGCCTGATAATGTGTTGCCAAATGCTGATGCGATTGTAAATCCAAAACGCGAAGATGATGAATCAGGCTTGTCTTTTTTGGCTGGTGTTGGGGTGGCTTTTTTGACTTTGGTAGCGTTGAACCGTGAATTAAAAAACAGGGGTTTTTTTGATGAAAATACACCACAGATAAATCTGTTGAATTATATGGATTTTGTTGCGCTGGGGACAATATGCGATACGATGCCGTTGATAGAGTTAAATCGTGCTTTTGTTTCGACGGGTTTGAAAGTTTTGGGATTGCGACAAAATTTGGGGTTGCGAACATTGATGGATTTGGCAGGAATAAAAGAGCCTTCTGTGTATGCTGTGGGTTTTGCGTTGGGACCGCGTCTTAATGCGGCAGGAAGACTTGATTCGGCTGCTCCGGCTTTGGAATTGTTATTAACGGATAATCCGCTGATTGCAAATGATTTGGCAAATAAATTGCATCGGATGAACCAAGAAAGAATAGATATTCAAAATGCTATTATGGTTGATGCAACGGATATTGCAGAGAGATGTTGTAGAAATGGCAAGTGCAGTTTATTTGTGTGTGGCGATGATTGGCATGGTGGTGTCATGGGAATTATCGCTGGACGGTTAAAAGATAAATATAATTTGCCAACTTGTGTAGCAACGCGAAGCGAAGGTGTAATTAATGGGTCTGGGCGTTCGACAGCAGATATTGATTTGGGAAGAATAATACACGAAGCTTTGGCCCAAGGTATTTTAAAAGAAGGTGGTGGTCATGCTGCTGCTGCTGGGTTTACTTTGGATGTTGAACATGAACAAGAATTTTGTGATTTTCTAGAAAAATCTGTAAACGAACAATTAAATGGGGTTAGACCAAAACCGGAAATTGTTGTTGATGCGCAAATAGACGCGTCTGGCGCAAGAATGAAATTAATAGAAAGTTTGTCTGATTTGGCGCCTTTTGGACAATGTAATCCAGAACCAACTTTTGTTCTATGCGGATGTGTTTTAAAGTTTGCAAGCGTAATGGGAAGCGGGGCACATTTGCGCGGTATAGTAAGAACAAGTAATGGGACGCAATTGTCTTTTGTTGGTTTTAATTTGGTTGGAACGCCTGTTGGTGATTTTTTACTGGACGAAACGAACTCAAATACTAAAATAATGATGTTGGGTAAGTTGAAAGAAAACAATTATAATGGTCGTGTAAGTGTACAATTAAGTTTGGAAGATATAGCATTATGATGAAAAAAATAGAAATTTTAATAGAAAAAATAAAAAATGCGAAATCTATCGCAATATCAGGACATAAAAACCCTGATGGGGATGCGCTTTGTTCGGTTTTGGCATTAAAGAAGATTATTGAATTGAATTTTGACAAAAAGCCAACTGTTATTTATGATGGTAATATACCGAAAGATTTAGATAATGTGCCTTTGCGAAATTCTGCATGTTTTCATGCTCATATACCTGAAAAGACCAAGTATGATTTATATATTGTGGTAGATTATGGAACCAGAAAGCATCTTGGCGGGGTTGAAAAATTTGTAGATAATGCTGATTTCGTAATAGAATTTGATCATCATAACAATGATGATTTGGTTGGCAGTTTGTGTTTTGATGACACAGAAAAAGCCGCTGCTGCCCAAGTTATATATGATGTTGTACGCAAGGCAAAATTTAAAATAGATGAAGATATCAGAAATTTATTGGCTATCGCGATTATTACAGATACTGGCAATTTTAAGTTTATACGCCATAGTGATGTGTTGTTGGATATGGCTTCGTTGGTAGATGCGGGGGTTAATATCGCGAATTTGGTTAATCTTTTGAATAACAAAGATAAAAAAACAGTTTTAGTTGAATCAAAGGCTGCAAGTGAAGCGGAATTTTTAATGAAAGGTCGCCTTGCAATTGCGATAATTAGGCGGACTGATTATAAAAAATTAGATGGCCGTGGGGAATTGGTATTGCGTATTCTGGGTGAAATACATGGTGTAGAATATGTTGTATTGTTAAAAGAACAACGCGAAAATCAAGTTGGAATATCTTTGCGCAGTCGTTATAAGCCAATAAATCAGATTGCAGAATCTTTTGGCGGTGGTGGACATTTATATGCGGCTGGTGCAGTGGTTCAAGATAGTTTAGAAAATGTTCATGAACAAATAATAAGTGCTTTTAGGGGGATATAAAGATGAGAAGAATATTTTTTGCGATTGTTGTTGGGATTATGTGTTTATCTGCAAGGGCGGCTGTGGATAAAAATTTGGTTCAAAGTGCTGAAAAATACCTTAATTCTGTGACTGGCTTGCAAGGTGGTTTTTCACAGATTTCAAATGGTAAAAAGCAAAATGGGACGTTTTCTATGTTGCGTCCTGGGCGTGTTAGACTAGATTACAAAGACGCACCAATTCAATTGATTGCAGATGGTAAAGATTTGTATTTTTACGATAAATCTTTGGACCAGATAACTACTGTGCCTTTGACTAGTACGCCAGCGGGGATATTAGTTCGCAAGAACATAGATTTGCAAAATGCGGATATAAATGTTATTGAAACTACAAGTGATAAAAATACGTTTACTTTGAAAATGAATTTGCGGGGACAAGAAGGCTTGGGACATATGTCTGTGGTTTTTGATAAAAAACCTGTGAAATTAAATTCATGGTCTGTGATTGATGCTACATCTGCAAAAACCGATGTGGTGTTCAGTAATTTGAAAGCGAAGTCTGATTTTAGCAAGAATTATTTTCAATTGTCTCGTCATAAGACTGTTTCTACAAGTGGCGGAGACGATTTTTACGATTAAGGTGGGATATGTTTGGTATCAGTTGGACCGAATTTTTAGTAATTTTATTAGTAGCAATTTGTGTTGTGCCAGCGAAATATTGGCCAGATGTCGCGCGTTTTTTTGCTCGCGTTTTTAAATATATTAGAAATTTAATATGGCAAATTACTGATTTTACAGAATCTGTTCAACAACGTATAGAATTGGAAAAGCCTATTGATGATTTAATAGAAAATGCTACAAATGGTGTATTGAAAAAAACGAAATCTGGTAAATCACAAAAACAAACAAAGAAGACAACAAAGAAAAAATGAAAATGACTTTGATGCAACATTTTGCAGAATTGCGACGCAGGATATTATGGACTGCGCTGGTGTTTGTTTTGTCTTTTTGCTTTGGTTGGATTGTGTCACCATATGTAGAATTGTTTTTAACAGTACCATTATTAAACGCTTGGGATGATGCATCACTTTTATATACAGGGATAACAGACGGTTTAATGATTCATTTTTCGTTGGCAACATTGGTTGCTTTGATAATAACTGTTCCTGTGTTGATGTGGCATATTTGGGCTTATGTTGCACCAGGGTTGCATAAAAATGAGAAGCAATTTTTGATTCCAATTTTTTTGTTGTCACCACTATTGTTTGTTGTTGGGGCAGCGTTTGCTTTTTATGTTTTGTTTCCGTTTGCATTTAAATTCTTTTTAGAAATAAATGAAGCAGTTAATTTTCCGGTTGTATTATTGCCAGCTGTCACCGGGTATTTGGCGTTTACCATAGGATTATTAAAAGTGTTTGGCATTGCTTTTCAAATGCCATTAGTTTTGGTCGGTTTGAATAGAATGGGGCTGTTGCAGCGAAAAACAGTTGTGCAAAGTCGTAAGTATGTGATTGTGTTGATTTTTATTGCTGCTGCTATGTTAACGCCGCCAGATGTGGTGTCTCAAATTTTGTTGGCTGTGCCAATGTGGTTGCTTTTTGAAATCAGCATACTATTTATGCGGCGTGACGTATAAATATTTTATTTTAGTGCGATTTTGTGATATAATTTCTATTGTGAGGATGTATAATCTTTTTTGTTTTGCGTCTATTTTTTGCGCACTTGTTTTGTGTGCCTGTGATTTGCAACCTAAAATAGCATCTATCCCTGATAGCGTTGGTATGTTTATTGAAGACAGATATCCTGCGTTATTGGCTGATCCTGAAACTCAACCAGAAATTTATAATTCTGCGGTAACAGATTACGGGGTGTATGCTTCGCCTGAATTATATGGTTCTTCAAATATTGATGATTATGTATTGTATGCCAGCGTCAATGATTATGTGTTGGTGCCAGAGCAAGAGTCTGTTGAAAAAGAACCAGAACAAAATGAACAACAAACACTTCAAGCTCAAGAAGAAATAGAACAACAGGTAGAAGAAGAAATTCAAGAGGATTATTTAATTGTTCCGCTATACGGCGGAAATACGGTCATAGACAAAATAGAAGATATCAAAGTGCCAGAGAAAAAGGCGCCAAGTGAGGATATTATTGTGGTTAAGGGTGATACTGTTTATTCTTTGGCAAAGCAACATAATATGACTGTTGATGAATTTGCAAAGATAAACAATTTGCATGAACCATACACTTTGTCTATCGGGCAAAAATTAACAACACGTGCAGCAACAGTAAAACCGGAAAAAGAATCTATTGTTAAGGAAGTTCCAAATATTATATCGCAAGAAAAGGTGAAAGAAATCAAAGCTGATGCCGTGGCAAAACAAGAAGCAAAATCAGAAACAAAAAAAGAGAAAACAGAAAAAGTTGTAAAGCAAGAGGTAAAACCAAATAATACCACGCGTGTCGATGTTCAAGAAATTACTGTGGTCAAAGGAGATACTTTGTATTCTTTATCGCGTAGATATGAAATACCTGTTAACGATTTGGCTGTTATGAATAAATTATCTGCACCTTTTAATTTGTCTGTTGGACAAAAGGTAAAGGTTCCAAAAATAGCAACTGTTCCAACACGCAGCGCGGCAGAAATCAAACCACAAACTAAAGTCAAGGAAGTAAAAACAACACCTGTATCAAAGCAAAATGTTAAAGTTGAAACGGTTAAAAAAGATGTTCAAAAAAATACGCCTATACAGCAAAAACAGCCGAATACAAAGAATAAAAAGGTAGAAACACTAACCAAAAAGGACGAGCCAAAGAAAGAAAAGTCTGTGGAAAAAACGCAAGCCAAGAAAAAAATTTCTTCTAATCCAAAGCAGGAATTACCAAGGATTGCTGCGCGTTCTTCGTCTAAATTTTCTTGGCCTGTGCGTGGTAAAATTTTGTCTGGTTTTGGACCGAAGAAAAGTGGTTTGGTTAATGACGGTATAAATATTTCTGTTGCATATGGAACTTTGGTGCGAGCCGCTGAAAATGGTGTGATTGCTTATGCAGGAAATGAAGTAAAAGGTATGGGAAATCTAATCATAATGCAACATAGTGACGGTTGGATGACTGTGTATGCACATCTTAGTTCTATGACTGTTAAACGTGGAGACAAAGTAAATGTTGGGCAACAAATTGGCAAAGTGGGACAGACTGGCAAGGTTGATGCACCACAATTGCATTTTGAAATTCGCAAAGGAACCAAAGCATATAACCCAACTTTGTATTTGAAAAAGTAAATGAATAGATTGATTATATTTTTATTATGTTGTTTGTTTTTTCCATTGTTTTCATGGGCGGATGCTTGTACGGATAGTTCTAGTATACCATTGATAGGCGTTGTTATGTTCAAAAGGAAGAACTTTCTAATGCTCCGTATAATGCTGTTGTATATTTGGCTGATGTGTACAAAAATCGTTGTTCTGGTGTGGTTGTTAAATATGAAGATAAATTTTATTTATATACGGTCAAGCACTGTGTTCTTAACTATGGTAATATAAAGAAAAATATAAATGTTTCTGTGCCGCCAAAGTTATTCGTTTGGGCAAAACAGCATAATGTTTTACCGCATCAAGATTTGGCAATATATGCGATAAAAAATAAAGATTTGCCTTATGTTATTATGGATGAAGATTTTGATTATTCTGCCAAAGATATAGATGTAAAAGTTGTGGGATATGGTGCGCTGAAAATTATGAGCGATGAAGAGATTAAAGACTTTATTAAAAAATATGTGACTTTCCTAAAAAGTGTGTCAATGTCTAAAAGTGGTGAAGAATATTTAAAAGAGCATTATATAGATATGAGTAATCCAGATATAGTGCAGAAACAATTTGAAGTAATTGGTGTACCGTATAAACATCCGACGGTACAGGATTTTTTGGAAGACTTACATGAAAGATATAGAGAATATTATAGTGATATTTTTGAAAATACAAAATTACAAGTTTCTAGATGTAAACATAATGACACGACAGGTAGAGATTTTTGTCAGGTGTGGGGCGGAACTTCTGGTGGTGGAATGTTTAATCAAAATAATGAACTTGTTGGAATTATTACAAAAGGTTTGTTGGTCATAGGTAGGGCAAAGCAACATGCAAGGCTTTCTGAATATGAAAAAGTTTATAAACCAGATTATGAAGAAGAACCTGTTTTAATTGATTTGAAAGATTTTTTAATTTATAATTAAGGTTGTGATGAGAAGGGCGTTTTTGTTATTTTTTATGCTATTTAATACGTCCGCTTTTGCAGGGGCTTTTGATGCAACAATATCAACAGCAGAACAGATTTTTGAAGCGACACGTATAACTTGTTCTGGAATTTCTGATGAAATAGGTAAGGTTGCAAATATATCAAAAGCAAATACTGCTGTGACCGCTGTTGGAACCGCTGTGGCAGGTGGTGCTTTGGTTGCTGGGGTTAAAAAATCAGCGGAAGAGGAAGAGATAGATAGGCTTGTCAAAGAAATATGTGCAGCGGGCGGATGTTCTGTTGAAGGCGTTAATGCTATGAGCAGCGAGCAATTTTTTAATAGTGTTTTGCAACCTATGGCGCAAATTGTAGAATTGCAACAAAGAATAGAAAAATCTAAAAAATTAGGAAATTGGCGAACTGGTTTAATGGCTGGGACAATCGGAACTAATTTGGCGTCTGCGATAATGTCAGGGATAAATATGAATCAATCAGATTTGGTTCAACATATATCGGCATGTAATGAAATGTTAAAATCTGCGGCGAATATAGAAATGGAATTAAAGAAGATGGGGGCAAACCCGATGGAATATCCCGTGGTTAAAAATTTAAGTTCTGTTCATACATGGTGTAATCAAATAGATGTCAAAGATATTGAAAAAATAGAAAAGCGGATGAAGGGCGTAATGGGGACTTCTGTTGCAGGAACTGCGATTGGTGTTGTTGGGGTCGGGACTAGTGCGGCGGCTAATTCAGATAAATATATGAGTATGGAAAACAAGTTGAATATGAGCGATGCCGACAAGAAAAAAGAAAAAGCATTAAATACAACCGCTAATGTGATGGCAGGCGCTAATGTTGTGACTGGCGCTGTTGAAACAGGATTAAATATTTCGTTGATATCTTTAACCAAAAGATTGATGCAATCAGCCCAACGTTGTGAAGATGTGTTAAAATAAAAAAACAGGGGCTAAAATTTGCCCCTGTTTTTTCGCGACATTTTTTATTGTTTTAATGTTCCCCATGCGGCTTGGTATCCACCGTCTCTGGTTAATATTAATTTAGCATTGTTTAATTGTGTTGCTGTTAAGCCGCGAACAATATAAGATTGTTGTAGGCGGTCTCCTGAATTGCTTACTGATAATTGTGGCAAATCAATAGACATTGCTTCGACTGCACAGCAAGTGTTGTCATTGCATGTACCGCATTGATAAACTTTTGCTGTGTATATTGTGTTAGGACGCAAATATACCAAATCGACTTTCATTTTTAAACCGTCATTTGTTTCTTTGAAAAGGATAGTTCCCATTTCTGCTTCGCCACCTTGGTTGCTGCGCGTAGCCATATTAGCTTTCACTTTTTTTACATCAGAACCAGAATATTTTTGTTGAAATATAACAGGGTTTGCATCATGCATTTTATGGTGTTTTTTGTCTTTGTGGTGCATGCCTTGGTCATGTGTTTGGGTTGGACACATTGTGCAAGCGCTTGTTAACAAAGATATTCCGCAAAGCGAAGCTATCAAAAATAGGGTTTTGTTTTTCATGTTTTTATCCTTTTGGTTAATGGGTTTACAAATGTATTTTATATTAAAATATCCAAAATATCGTCAGGTTTGAATGCCTAGGGATAATATATGGCGTTTTGTGATAAAAACTTGCATTTGCTGTAAAATATTATATAATCGGTTGCGTTATAGTTTTGGATGCGTAGCTCAGTTGGTAGAGCAACTGACTCTTAATCAGTGGGTCC
>CAMYYT010000017.1 GCA_947303585.1 uncultured Pseudomonadota bacterium
AACTCACGACCTCTGCATTGCGAACGCAGCGCTCTACCAACTGAGCTACAACCCCTAAACGTTTTTCAACATATGGTGGGCATAAGAAGACTCGAACTTCCAAGGTATTGCTACCACTAGTACCTGAAACTAGCGCGTCTACCAATTCCGCCATATGCCCGTTCAAAGCACGATGAATAATAAACTATATTGACAGCATTTGCAACAAGAAAAATTTGTATTTTATTAAAAATTTTATGAAAAATTTGTGTGATTTTACTTGCTCTGTGTTTCATAATTTTGCTAAAATTAAACCAGAGATGAAGAAAATTCTGCTTTTTGTTTTATCGACTTTGTTCTGCATATCAAGTGCGGACTCTGCTGTTCGTGACGACGGGACGGTTTCGCGTCAAAAGAATACCGCTGTTCCTGTTCGTTCAGCCCGTTCTATAAGTTCTCGTGCACCGTTAAAAACAGCTGTTCCCGCAAGAACAACAAAAACGAACAAACTGGTTCTTCCAAAAAACACTACAAAGAATGTAGCGACAAGAACTTCTGTGCGCGCTGCAACTAATCAAAATAAAAACATTTCTGCCCGCGCAACAACAAACAATACCGAAAACGCTGCGGCAACAGAAACCCGTATTGGCACAGAATACGAACAATGCAAAGCTGCTTTCTTCACATGTATGGACCAATTTTGCCAATTAAAAAACGACAGTTTCAGAAGATGTTCTTGTAACGACAAAGTATTTGATTTACAAAGCACTTCTGAAACATATCAAAGTATAAACGAAAAACTGGCTGAATTTAACGAAAACCTTGATGTTGTCGGTATGTCCAAAGAGCAAGCAATTGCAACCAAAACAGCATCCGAAGGCGAAAACGCTTTGACAGAAGACAAATCTGCGTCACGCCAATTATTACAAGCCATCATGAACGCTATCAAGGGTGAAGACGCGACAGTTGGCGGAAAACATAAAGATTTAAACAGCATTAATCTTTCTGCAGATTTTTCGAACGCTTTTGGCATAGATGATTATGGACAAATTATAGCATCTTATAACGGCAGCGCTCTTTACAAAGCCGTATATCCAACGTGTAAAGACACCGTCAAAGCCGACTGTAATTCTGCATCATTGCAACGCGCAATCAACGCCTATCTTATGGCAATAGAACAAGATTGCAATACTGTTGAATCTGCATTACAAAAACAGAAAAAAGCACTTGAAACATCCGTCACACAAAGCAGCGCTATGCTTGATTTGGCACGCGTAGAAAACCGCAAAAAACACAATGCAGACAATGTAGCAACGTGCTTAACAAACATAGAAAACGCCATCCAAGCCGAAGAAGTTTGTGGCGCTGACTATCACAGATGTCTGGATTACGGGCAATTTATTGATATCAACACAGGCGCCCCATTAACCGGGGTTAGTGATTTTTATAAACTTGGTGAACTTTTGACATTTAAAACAGGCACAGAATTAAAAGACCAAAAACTATCATCGATACAAAGCAATCGCACTTTCGTCCAATTTTTTGAAAACAAAACAAAAAAATTTGCAAAAGATTCTTTGGACAAATGCACAGAAGATGCAGATTTTGTATGGCAACAATATCTCGACAGGGCGCTTATTGATATTTATTATGCACAACAAGCAAAAGTAAAAACGATAAAACAAAGCTGCCTTGATTTAGTTGCCAAATGTTACGCCAATCAAAATGTATCTATTACTGCCGCCATAGCCAATCTGACAGGCGATGCAAATATGCTTTTAAAGCCAACAACGGTTTCTTTAACTACTCAATTATGTTATAATTACATTGAATCCTGCAACAACATGTTTGGTGAAGGAAACATTATCCAAACATACATAGCAAATAAAGATTCAACAGATTCCATCAACGCCTGTCGCGCCATCGCCGAACATTGTTTTGAAAGTTTTGGTGGGGAAGGATACAACAACCTTTATTACACACAAAGCGGTTTATTCAAACCAGGTCAGGCTATGGACTGGTTCAGTCTTTATGAATACAACACAGACTCTACAGATAAAAAAATACTTTCTCCTTGTGCTCAACAGGTTGCCAACACCAGTGGTTGTGAAGAAGTTCTTGAAGAAGTATTTGGTGGGTTTGATAAATATATCGATTCAAACAGCAACACATACGCGTATATTTATACAGACGCTATTGATAACATACCTGGAAATTCGAGAACAAAAACCAGAGAAATACGTCCAATGGGTATTGCCACAGAAATATATCAAAAAATTATCGACAGCCTAACAAAAAATTGTGCGGGGCTTGGTGGATATTTTGTAGAATACAGATACGCTGAAAATTACGGTTATAAGCCAGATGATTTCTGCAAGATAGACTCTAATTCAAACAACGGGAATAATGTTTTTCATATAAATCCTACCGTAAATTCAGAACAATCTTTAGTTTATTGGTACCATTTTATGAACGAAGAAAATATGTGTCCCGCGAACTATTCTTCTGATGTAGACACACAATCTTGGGGTATGTGTTCTTGTTGGGAAAACGGCGGACAAAGAAGCAAAAATGGTACTGCAACAACTTGTCGGCCATTATTACCAAGCTTGTCTGATCAAATCGACCCAATATGTTCCGCGGATATTTTATGTTCTGCAGACACAACAGACAGTGACTTGTGTGACCAGCCCCGTTCACCAAGCTCTATCACTCGTTGGTGCCAACAAACTGTATTTTCCAATAAAGAACAGGTTTGTCCGACAACCAGAACAAAAGTGGAGGGCGGAAAAATATTCTGTGCAGACGAAGACAACAATATCATAGATGCCGTAAAATACAATGTTCCAAAACGTATTCAACAGAACAGTAAAGAATAAAAAAAATTATTTAATTTCAGCTTAAAATATCATCAGCTATTACTTTCGCCGGATTTTTTTGTGAATCACGCCATCTGGAATCCGCTGCTTTTAACTCTTGAATCATGGCGTTTCTATTTTCTGCCAAAGACAATTTTTTTACCCAAGCCGTTATTGCGTCTGGATTTGCGTGTTTTCCCAATAATTCTGGATAAATTGTTTTGTTCATTAAAATATTCACCAAAGAAACCCATTTTACTGTCAATAAAATATGCGCTAGAAACACAGTCAAAGGATTCATCTTATAAACAACTATCGCAGGAATATGCATTATTGCTAGTTCAGCAGATGCTGTTCCACTTGCCACAACCGCAACGAAAGAATTTGCATAAACATTATATCTTTGTTTTGCAGATACCAGTATTGGTTTATACGCCCAATTCTTAATCTCGTTCTTTATATAAGAATCAGTTGTTTCCACAGTTGGTATTATAAATTTATAGTCCTTGTAACCACGGGTTACCAAAATATCAATGGTTTTATGAAAGACTGGCAATAATTTTTTTACTTCGCTCATACGACTACCAGGAATAAAAGTTATAATTTTGTCCCTGTTTTTGCTTGGCTTATATTTATCAAGACCATCTGAAATAGGGTGACCCACAGCAACAGTCTGCAGCCCATATTTTTCAAAATAAGGTTTTTCAAAATCAAAAAACGCATACAATTTATCAAAGACTTTCGCATATTTACCAGCACGCTTTGCCCCCCAAGCCCAAACCTGTGGCGCAACAACATGATAAAATTTTGTGTTTTTTAAGGCACCTGATTTTTTAACCTTGGTTATAACAGATTTTGCAAACCCAGGAGAATCTATGGTTAAAACAATATCTGGCTTTTCTTTGATTATCGCAGCCACAGTTTGTTTTATACGCTGTGTCAAAATCTTGGCATGCCCCAATACTTCAAACACCCCCATAACAGACAAATCCGACATCGGGAACAAAGTTTTTAACCCAGCCGATATCATATTTTGTCCACCAACACCAACAAACCTGATATTTTCTGGCATTTCCTGCATAATTTTCGCACCTAAAACATCACCAGAAACTTCACCAGCAATTATAAAAATTTTCAAATTTTTAATGTTCTTCATTTTTAGCTGTTCCGATACCACGTTTTGAACGATTTTCAATAAAATCTATAGCATCCATCGCATATTTGTTGTTTTTAACTTCTTTGCGAACCTTGTTCAAACGTTCAGATACAGTGCCTTCTTTGTCGTTAAACACCGCAGAATACACAGAATGTATCGCATGTAAATCTTCATTTGTAAATCCGTGTCTCATTAATCCAACACGATTAATTGTTCTGTAAACCGCGCGTGCACCATCGTAAATAGCATACGGTAAAACATCATTACCCACACCACTCATACCACCAATAAAAGCATTACGACCAATACGTGCAAACTGTAACACCATGACCCCGCCAGACAAAATGGCAAAATCTTCAACCTCGACATGACCCGCAACCTGAACAAGATTAGACATAACTACACTGTTACCGATTTTGCAATCGTGTCCAACATGTGCATTAACCATAATTTGACAATCATCGCCAATTTCTGTCCCGTCTGACGCAGGAGTTCCAGAATGAATCGTCACATATTCACGAATCTTACATCTTTTACCTATGCGCAAACCAGTCATCGTCGCTTCGTCTTGCCATTTTAAATCTTGACTCATAACACCCAAAACTGCAAAAGGGTAAACAATGGAATCATCCCCAATAGATGTTTTTCCGTCAATCACTACATTAGATACTAATTCCACGCGATCGCCCAAAACAACACCAGACCCAACGATACAAAAAGGTCCGATTTTACAATCTTCGCCAATAACTGCCCCTGGTTTTATAATCGCACTAGGATGAATAACACTCGCCATTTTATAATCCGTTTTTTATGTTTATATGTCGAATCTTACATTAAAACAGCAAAACATGGTATTCAATAAATATAACAAATTATAACAATCTGGAAAAATCTTTAGCTTGAATTTTGTCAGATAAACTTTCCAAATAAAACATACCAAACAAACTTATTGCGGGGCAAATCACAGTTATTCCGAAACAAACCAATAACAACCCCCAAGATTGTTTACATAGTTTGTCTGAAATCTGTTTACTGTGATAAATCGTCAACATTTCCAGGATTGCGACCGCGCCCAAAAGTCCCAAACAAACCGGAACAGATTCGGTAGAAACAAATAAAACTATGCCCAATATTGCCAAAATACGAAAAAGCCACTTTAATTTTATATACGCACTCTGATAAATCTTTGAACGCGCATTAGTATACTTTGTAACCAAAGCAGTAACTGCAAAAAATCCACACAACAGTATAGCAAGCAAATGTACCAAAGTTAAATTTCCCAACTGCCCGAATCGGAAAAATTCAGGTTGCATCAGAACCAATATTGAAAAATATCCAAAAACAAGACTATTCAAAGATATATCCGAATACTTTTTATTGAACCTATCGCCAACAATAACCCCACAAAAAACGGCACTTAACTGTAACAAAATCCCCCATAAATTCGGTTTTGCAGAAAAAACAGCCAACACTATCAACGCTATAAGCGCAAACCATTTTATTTTTTTATCACGCAACTTTACCAAATATCCCAATTTTTTTGCTTTATTTACAACATAAGCCATAGACACAAACAAACCAAGCGCTATCGTCACCGGCAACAAAGATATACCGTCACGTATTACCGCGTAATTTCCACCAAAAATCATCAGCCAAATTACTAAACACGCCACAGACCAAAAAGAAACTTTGTTTTCCATATTTTGATTATTCCAACCAATTCTTGAAACAAAATCACGCCCATATAAATACACCATAAAAAACAACGGCGCACTTAACAAAGCCACCACAAAAAAGTAGGGGCTGTAAAGCGCAGCATTATTAAAAGAACTTACCGCAGTTGTAACTATTGACATCTCATTAAACATATACTTGCCTTTTTGTTTTAATAAATTATTATATAGGTATGACAGAAAAACAAGAAGTTTTTACATTGTTAAATGGGCACGTAAAAATGGCGCGCAGTTTCTACAACCCTACCAGCGATGCCGTATGGCTTGCCGCCAGTGCGCCAAGTGACGCAAAAACCGTTCTTGATGTAGGCATAGGAACAGGCGGGGCGTCTCTTTGCTTGTTGGCACATTTTCCAGATTTACAAATAACTGGTTTAGACATATCGCCAGAAATGTTGGACGAATGTAAAAAAAATATGCTTTTGAACAATTGCAACATTAATTTGTTAAATGCAGATATATTTAATTGGTCTACACCAGAAAGGTTTGATTTGGTTATAACAAATCCGCCTTATTTTAATGGAACCCCAGCAAAACATAACGCACACCATAATATAGATATAACCAGATGGATAACAAAATGTGGTGCCAGAGTAAAGCCAAACGGACACATATGTATCATAGCTGATACCTTATGCGCAGCAAAGATTATTTCTGCTTTAGACAAAAAACATTTTGGCAACATTGAAATTTTTCCGTTATTCGGTACGAAAAACACTGCAGAACGCACAATAATTCGGGCAAAAGCCGGAGTAAAAACCGGAAGCTCAATACACTCAGAATTATCTATGAATAACAATACGATTTTACGTGATGGCTTGACTATTGACAGTTTATTGTCTACACTAAAGGCACTATGATTAGTTTTATAGCAAGATATTTTTCATCCCTTTGGGAACTTTTGACCGCACCATTTCGATTAATATGGCGCGGAATAGAGCGGTTATTTCCACCACGCGATTGCACGATTATGGACACCAAAGATGGCGATGTTATCACTTATCAGCAAAGTAGTTTTTGGCGTTTTACTAAATTTTGTTTATTTATAACAATGACTATCTGGGCGGCTTGGTCCACATATGTATACGTATACCATCGTCCTCTTTTACAAAAACGCACCCAACAACTTGAAGAAATCCGCAGCCGCCACAACAGACAAATGACAGATTTGAAAGTATATCTTAAAAAATACAATGATTTAGCGCGCGAATTAAACATAACAGACGACAAATTATCAAAAACCCAAAAAACATCAGATTCAGAAACAGAAAACCTTTTGAACACAAAATCTAAAATCATCGGGGAATTAGACTTTTTACAAACCAGAATTTCCGAAATGATGGAAGATGAAAATTATACACCTGAATTTGACAAACTGTCGGAAATTTCTCTTGAATTTGAATTAGTTCGCAACGAAAACGATACAATCAAGCAAAAACATCAACAAATAATGGAATCTGCTATCGAAATGTCCGAAGCTGACACCCAAATTGTCGAAGCCGTATCAAAAATCACCAAAGAAAACATCGAAGATTTGCGTTCTCAACTTAAAAAAATTAATTCCAGCATATCGAAATTAGGGCTTAGCGAAGCAGATTTAATTGCCCAAGCAAACCATTATTCTAATCAATTCATAGGCGGAACATATATGCCTATAAAAATATCCAAAAACGCAAATTCAAAATATCAAAAAATAGCACAAGATATTGAAAAATGGCACGGTCTTTCTAGATTAACCAAGATTTTACCAATTGGCGCCCCCGTTGAAACAAAAACAATCACTTCACCATTTGGTGTTCGTGAAGACCCTTTCACAAAAACAAAAAAACAACACAAAGGAATAGATTTTGCAGGCAAAATCGGCACAGAATTATACGCCGTTGCGCCAGGTCGCGTTATTTCTGCCGGCGAACGTAGTGGATATGGCACAACAGTAGAAATTGACCACGGGCTTGGTTTTACCACATTATATGCTCACTTGTCGAAAATTATGGTTTCACGTGGTGATTGGGTAAGGCCAGGAACAATAATTGGACTTGGCGGCTCTTCTGGTCGTTCAACAGGACCTCATTTACATTACGAAATTAGATACAAAGGAACACCATTTAATCCAACAAATTTTGTAAAAGATTAAACAAGGAAAGGAAAGAAAAATGTTAGCATTCACAAACGCAGATGAAAAAAAATCTCCAACAATCGTGGGGGCAGGTTGTGTTTTAAAAGGCAACATTGACACAGACCACACTGTTCAAATCCACGGCACAGTCCGCGGCAATATAAATGCCGAAACAATCATTATCGGACGCGGCGGCAATGTAATCGGTGACATTACTGCACGCGCATTGTTTTTACACGGTTCATTAAAAGGCAACGCTTCGGTTGATACAGCAAACGCTTTTTCTAATGCCCAAATGGTCGGCACTTTGTTTTACAAAACTTTAAATATCACTGGAAACAATGGATTGGAATGCAAATTAGAAAAGAAAAAGGATGAAAAGAAATGAAAAACAACGATATTTCAAATGTTTATATTGCTTCTGACCACCGCGGTGTTGGGCTTAAATTGTACCTTTATGAAATGTTAATGGCGGACGGATATAACGTTATCAATCTGGGGACAGACGATTTGAATACACCTGTAGATTTCCCAGATATCGCAAATAAACTAGCAGACAAAATGTTAGACGACACTCAATCGCGCGGCATTTTAATTTGTGGTACCGGGGCAGGGATGGAAATTGCCGCTAACCGCCACAGACACATTCGCGCATCCCGCTGCGAAAGACCAGAACAAGCACGCGATGACAGATTCCACGATGATATAAATGTGCTTGCGCTCGCAGCAGATGACATAGATATAGAAATTGCATTTTTATGCGCTCAGGCTTTTTTAGAAAGTCCATTTGATAATTGCGAAAAGCGCATTCGCAGACTAGAAAAAATATCTTAAAAAAAAACCGCCTTTTTTGGCGGTTCTTTTTATTTTTTAACCACAAAATTGACCAACTTTTTCGGAACAACGATAGTTTTGATTATTGTTGCACCATCCAGTTGTTTTGTTGCGTTTTGTTTTGCTGTTTCTATTAAATCGCTTTCAGCAATATCAACAGGCACAACAAAATCTTTAACACGTTTTCCGTTCACAGACACAACGATTGTCATATCGTTTTCAACCAACTTAGACGCATCAAATGTTGGCCATGGTTCAAACACTAACATATCTTTGTGGCCCAATTTTTCCCAAATTTCTTCGGTTAAATGTGGTGCAAACGGATTTAACAGTTGAATCAATACTTCATATGCTTTGCGTGGCATCTTACCACCCGGAAATTCATTAATAAATTCCATCATCGCAGAAATCGAAGTATTAAAGCCCATATTTTTGATTCTTTCAGTAACATCAGCAATTAATTTATTAACCAGTCTATCTTGCTTTTTAGTTAAATTATCATCTGTCAAATTATCCGAAAAACCTTCAACACGTTTCAAAAATCTTTGTACCCCAGCCAAAACACCTTCGGTCCAAACTGTATTGTTTCTCCAAGGTCCCAAAGACAATATCGAAACCCGAGATGCATCAGCACCAACTTTATCTAACAATTCTGTCACCTGAAATCCGTTATTGCGAGACTTTGACATCTTGTATCCATCGCTTCCCAAAACCAATCCTTGCGCAGTTCGCTTGGCATATGGTTCTGGGGTATTAACCAGACCTAAATCATATAAAGCATGGTGCCAAAATCTTGAATAAATCAAATGACGTGTATTATGTTCGTGTCCCCCATTATAATGATTTACAGGCATCCATTTTTCCATTTGCTCCTTGCAACAAAATTCTTTGTCGTTCTTTGGATCAAGATAACGCAAGAAATACCAAGAAGACCCAGCCCATCCAGGCATGGTATCTGTTTCACGTTTTGCAGCGCCACCACAGCAAGGGCAGGTTGTATTCACCCAATCAGTTGCGCGCGCAAGTGGGCTTTCGCCATCATCGGTTGGTTTATAATCTGTCATATATGGTTGTATCACAGGCAGCTCATCTTCCGGAACACATTGCCACCCACATTTTTCACAATAAACAAGCGGAATAGGTTCACCCCAATACATTTGGCGAGAAAACCCCCAATCTTTTAATTTATATTTTGTAGCAGCACGAACGAAACCACGTTCTGCCCCATATTTAATTGCAGCAGCAATTGCTTCTTCTTTGCCCATACCATTTAAAAAGCCAGAATTAATATGTTCGCCATCTATTTCCCAAGCCTCAATTTCAACATCACCACCCGCCAAGACCGGAATAATTGGCAAACCAAATTTTTTCGCGAAAGCCCAATCACGACCATCATGTGCAGGTACCGCCATAATTGCCCCAAAACCATAATCAGCCAACACATAATCAGATATAAATATTGGTGTTTGTGCATTATTAAACGGATTAATTGCCTTTATACCCTTTAATTCAACACCTGTCTTTTCTTTTGTTGCGTCAGTTCTTTCAATTTCAGATTTAGCCGCTGCTTCTTTGATATATTTTTTTACTTCGTCTTTATTAGTTATACGACCTTCGTCCAACCATTTGCGAACCAATTTGTGTTCTGGTGCTAACACACAGAAAGTAACCCCAAATATAGTATCAACACGCGTTGTATAAACAGTCATAATATCGTCGCCGACCTTAAAATCAACCTCTGCACCGACAGATTTTCCAATCATGTTAATTTCATCTTTTTTGACACGTTCATCAAAATCGACATCTTTAAGCCCGTCTAATAATTTTTCTGCATAATCAGACAAACGCAAATTCCATTGTAATTTTAAACGCTTTTCAACATTCCCATGACAACGATCACATTTACCATCTTCCAATTCTTCGTTGGTAAGGGTGGTTCTGCAATTCGGACACCAATTCATAGGTAATTCAGATTTATATGCCAAACCAGCCTTGAAAAACTGTTGGAACATCCATTGCGTCCATTTGATATATTCAGGATCAGAACTAGCAATTCTGGTTTCCGGACTAACAGACCAACCAGCTTGGTCAATAACATCAGAATAAGATTTTTTTAATTCTTCGGCAATTTCAGCAGGATGGCGACCAATTTTGGTTGCATAATGTTCTGCCGTGATACCCATAGCATCAAACCCCATAGGAAACAAAACATCATATCCCAAACGGCGTTGGAAACGAGAGACAACATCCATACCTGTGTAAATCAACAAATGCCCAGCGTGCAACCCAGCACCAGACAAGAACGGAAATTCCACCAAAGTATAAAATCTTGGTTTCGCCCCATCATTTTTAGGCACAAAAGCGCGCGTTTCGCGCCATTTTTTTTGCCATTTTGATTCACGCATTTTTATTTTTTGCATATCGTCTGCCATAACAACCACCATTTTTGTTAAAAATTACACCGTTCAATTTTATATTGCCACCCTTGAAAAATCAAGTTTTTTATAGAACAAAATAGGGCGAAATCTCTTTCGCCCTACACAATCTTGTTAATATGGTTTTCTTTATAAAAAAAATAAAAAAAATACCCCCACTTGACACAAACGCAAAAAAACACTATAATACAATTACAGCAAGAGACTTTGGTTCCCTGGGATAAACAGGGCGGGCTGTCCAGAAAAAGAAGTAGGACAAGTCGGGATATCTTAAACAAAAGATGTCTGAATGTATATCGTGGCATCATCTTCTGCGATAAACCAATCAAATTAACCACTTGCGCAAAGGTATTATGCGCGTTTGATTGCAAAAGGAGCCAAAGATGACATTATTCAAAAAAACTCTTCCGTATTTTTTCACTGTGACGGTACTTTTGTCTTCCAGTGCACTTGCCTCATACGACAAATCTGGGGATTCCCATAAAACAAATAAATTCGAAATAGTAGACAGTTTATCATCTGGCACAACAGAAGTCTCTTATGATATAAAAAAACAAATTGCCGAAAACAAAGCTATCGAATTAGTCACAAAATATATCCATAATGCAGTAAGCGGCGCAAAACGCATCCTGGTTTCCAAGAAAAAAACAGGCTATTTGTCTGCCGTACGCAAAGAATTGCCGGGCGCCCCAGTAAACCCAGAACACACATTTCATTGTTTATATGGGCAATATACCCAATTAAATCGCGCATTAAATCAAATGGGCGACACAATTCAAATAATTCCACAAACATATAATGCACACATGGCAACAAGTTCTTTTAAACAACAAATGACAAAATTGTATGACAACGAAGAATATCCAAATTCTATTCATCGCGGTCATTTATACGCCAACGAAACAGAATATAATACCGCATTAAACAAATACTTATCTATCAAAACCAAGAATAAAACAGGTGACATCGACAGTTTACGCACAAAATACACCGAAGATTTTGAAAAAAATCATTTCTGCGCAAACCAATTAAACCCAGGATCTATTATTATCGTCAGTTCTGGTCACGCAATTATGTATCTAGGAATTGGTCGAATTGAAAACAACCAATTTGTCCCGGACGAAACCGGAACAGCAATCTGCTGTGGATACAACTGCGAACAAACCGCAACCAGTTTAAAATCTTGGAACACAGACAAGGCTTTTGCTGCAGACATCCAAAACATCGCAACACAAAAATATTATGCGATGTTAACAAACACGCGTTAAAAAACATTATAAAATTGTTTTTGTTGGTAATTTATGCTAAAATATCCAAAAGAACAAAAAAGGGAGAAGAGGACAAGATATGCACTCGAACAACCAACATGACAAAATATTAGCAAGTGCCGACTCAAAAAAATCTATAAAGCTAATCGCTTTTGATCAAGGATGGGTGCTTTTCAGACCTATTAACTGGGAAATTTTAAACAAAACATCTCTTACAAATGATGAAAAATATTGGTTAGTACGAGAGGGATTGTGGCGCACACGCGATTGGATAAAAATTCAATTAAAAAGAAATAAGACACCCAAACAAATTATTTCGGATATGAAAAAATATTACCCTGAACACACCGAATTATTAGACAAGGTCCGCCCTATATTAAAAGACATTATAAGTATTGATTTTATAGACAATATAAAACTAGGGCGACAATTATTAAAGGCAGGCTTTTCAGTTGAAATCTGGTCAGATAATGGATTAGGCGGAAAAACAAAAACAAAAAAATTTCCAACCTCTGATGCTGGTTTAGCCCCCGAACTTCCAGCGAGTAGCCCCTTATACAAAAAATACGCTTCTGTAAATCACGAATTAAAGGTCCCCGGTATATATTCCAGAGATATAAACATTTTAAAAGAAGACCCTAAATTTTTCAAAACTGCTATGGCACGACACAAAAAAATTCAACCCGAAGAAGTTATTTTTATCGAAGACCGTCCTCAAAATATAAAATCAGCATTATCACTGGGGATTAATTGCATCCAATTTATTCCAAAATTTTGTGAAAGAGAAATAGTCAAAGATGTACCAGTCGCTCATACAACAAAAGAACTTATAAAAGAATTAAAAAAGAAAAATGTTATCGTGCAACCCTTGCCGGAATTATGTATAGTTTACCCCTTAAAAAACACCAAAAAAAGCCGCAAAAACAGCTAAAAACCGCAGAAAACCGGCATTTTTGGCTGTTTTTTTAATTATTTTTCGCTCAAAAAACGCCTAAAAATCGATTTTTTAAGGGTTTTAGACACATAAATATATTAATTAAATAATTTTTAATGGGTCCAAAAGGGCGCATTTTAATAAAAAAGCGCCCAACAACAGGGCATCACTATAAAAAAACAAAATAATTAATTATTCAGTAAAAACAAAAGGTTAAAATTTTTTCTTAACAAAACAATTCAAGAAAAACATATTTTTCAAAAATTTTCCAAAAAAATAATTTATTTGATAAAAAAATATCCCCACAACCAAATCAATCAAAATTTAATTTGTCTCAATTAATTTGTTCAGTTATATTATGTATAGTTTTATACAGATGCGCCAGCATCCATGTATGAAACTATACATAATATACATTATGCGCCTTTTGTGTATTCTACTTTCAGGTGTTCCCCTGCAGTTTTCTGCGTTTTTTAAAACTCACGCTTTTATACACCAAATAATTTATATAATTATTAACCTTTTATACATACGAAAAATATTTTTTATTTATCATCTATTTTTTATTTAGCAAATTATATTTTATTAATTTTTTATTTACACATTTTTTAACCAACCCGCCCTATACCGCAGAAAACCGCCTTTTTTTCAAAAGGCGGCTTTATTCGTTTGTTTATAATACATTGATTTTACTTGATTTTTGCAACTTTCTTAGCCACATTTGCAACTTTGCCAACCTTTGAAGTAAGGCTTTTCAAGCTTTTGGTTAATTCTGCTTCTTCCGCAGCACCAATTTCTTCTGGTTTAACATTTGAACAACAATATGGACATTTTGTGGCCAATTTGCTGATAGATTGTTGACAATATGGACACGCACGCGTTGTGACAGGACCTTTGGCACGTGCAGAGTTAGCAATTTTCACAATAATAAATACCGCAAACATCGTTATCAAGAAACTGATAACTGTATTCAAAAAAGTTCCCATATTTAATGTAGTTGCCCCAGCCGCAGTCGCCGCTTCCATAGTATTGTAATGAACCCCTGGTTCGCCACCGCTCAGCACATAAAACCATTGCGAAAAATCAACACCACCAACCAACAATCCAACCGGCGGCATAATAATATCTTTGACCAAAGAATTAACAACGCTGGTCATCACAGACCCAACGATGATACCGACAGCCATATCGATTGCGCTGCCCCTGTTAACAAAAGCCTTAAATTCACTTATGATTTTCATTTTGTTCTCCTTGTTTGTGTTTGTTTATATACTGTTCAATAGCACTTAAAACCTTGCTCAAAGTTTTATGAATATTTTCATCCCGGGTTTCCACAGTAATATCCGCCAACGCATAAGTATCATACCTGTCTTTAATCAATTGAGCCAATATTTTATGCGAATCAGTATTTAACAATTGTGGTCTGGTATGACGAAAATTTGTCCTTTTTACAAGCAGTTCCAGGTCAGCTTTCAACCAAATTGTTAACGCTTTATCTAAAACCATTTGACGCACAGAATCTGTTATAAAAGCACCTTCGCCAGTAGAAATAACCTTTATGCTTGGGGCAGAATCTATCAATCTTTCGATAACTTTTTCTTCGACGCGTCTAAATTCTTTTTCGCCATACATAGAGAAAATATCTATAACGCTGCACCCCGCCGCCTTTTCAATTTCTTTGTCAGAATCAACGAACGATATCCCCAAACTTCGCGCCAAAGCACGCCCTACACTTGTTTTTCCAGCGCCCATCAGCCCGACCATTACTATCGGTTTATCCAATTTTATTTGTTTTTTGTTTCTCATGTCCTTTATCTTATAAAAAAACAAAAAATAAGACAATAAAAATTTCAAAAATATATAAAAATATGATATAATAATACCTATCGAGAGAGAGGCTATCTATGAAAAAACAAACTAAAATCAATTCATTACTAGTATTTTGCGCCCTGCTTTGCACGGCAAATTCTGCAAACGCAGTTTCAATTTATGACAACAATATGTCTGCTATAAATATAAATTTGTTAACAAACACATTTATGTCTTATACAAACTATAATGAAAATTTATCTGATTATTTTCGCGAATTTGCGACATATGGTACAATGCATCGTGTTGATGAATATGGTGATGATGGGTCCACTCTAAGAAACAAGGATACAAAATCCAGCGATTTATTCATCAAAGATGTATGGTTAAATGCTAACCATATCAACGGAAATATGCATTACGATAAAAACATTTCGAAACACGCCCGTTTGAATTTGGCTACGGTTGGTGCAACAACTAAATCCATAGAATTAAAGTATGGACATATTTCAGTTGGGGGCTTTGCATCATATATAAACACAAAAATTTCAGATGCTAAATCCGGCGGTGATGTAATAGGAATTTTCACAGATTATAAATATCGTAATTTTGGCGCCAAGATTTTAACAGACATCGGTTCGTTAAATAATACTGCCAAAAATGTTGATTTTAATAATTCATGGGTAAACGTGGCAAACGAAACATACGCAAAATTCAAAATCGATAAAACTTTGTATGTAAAAGCATCTCTTTATCTTGGATATACTTGGGTATCATCAGACGATTTGAATATCAACGGTGATTTTGTATCATCAAGTGATTACAACTTCTTTAATATTGCCCCATCGGCACAATTTATCAAAGAAGTCTTGCCAGGTTGGTATGGTGCATTTTCTGCAAAATATGTTGCACACTTTGGCGGAAAAAATAACATCAATGTAAACGGCATCGCCCAAAGCGGCCTTAAAACAGATAACTATGCAGATGTTGGTATAAACATCGAACACAATTTCAAAAGATTTGTTTTTGGGGGCAACATACATAAACAAATCGGTGGATTTGACGGATGGTCAACAAACCTTAATGTAAAATATATGTTCTAAAAAAACGCCCTTTTGGGCGTTTTTCTTACAATAACCAAAATAAAACATTTCAATCAAGTGCAGCCAATCTTTCTAATTGATCAGCACTAATTAACGCATCAATCATTTCATCCAGACCTTCGCCACCAGCCAAAATATCATCCAATTTATAAAGAGTCAATTTAATACGATGATCTGTCACACGCTGTTCTGGAAAATTATAAGTTCTAATTTTTTCACTTCTATCACCAGACCCAACCATACTGCGACGCGAAGCATTAGATGCATTCATCTGTTCGTTGCGTTGTTTTTCGTATAATCTAGAACGCAACACAGCCATAGCAGTTGCTTTGTTTTGCAATTGAGAACGTTCGTTCTGACAAGTCACCACTATTCCAGTCGGAAAGTGAGTAATACGAATCGCGCTATCGGTTTTATTAACATGCTGACCACCTGCCCCACTTGCACGGAAAATATCGATACGAATATCTTTGTCATCAATTACAACATCGATATCTTTGGCCTCTGGCATAACCGCAACAGATGCAGCCGAAGTATGAATACGGCCACTTGCTTCGGTTTCAGGAACACGCTGCACACGATGAATACCTGATTCAAATTTCATGCGCGCATAAGCCCCCACCCCGTCAATCTTGAAAATGATTTCTTTGTATCCACGAAGCGAAGTTGCATTTTCTTCAATGATTTCAATTTTCCATCCCTTACGCAGCGCATAAGATTTATATTGATTAAACAAATCACCTGCAAACAAAGCTGATTCTTCTCCGCCTACACCGGCACGTATTTCCACGATTGCACTATTATCATCAGCCGCATCTCGTGGCAACAAAGCAATCTGTAAATCGCGTTCTAAATCAGGCAAAGCATGATTTAATTCTTCGAGTTGTTCATTCGCAATAGATTTTAATTCTGGGTCATTAAGCATTTCTTTGGCATCTTTGATACCAGCCTGTGTTTGCAGATATTTATCAATCAAAGGCAAAATTTCATTTAATTGCGAATATTCTTTGGACAATTTAGTCAATTCATCGCCAGATATTTCCCCAGAATTCATTTTTGATTCTATATCTTTAGCGCGCGCCTGAATATCCAATAATTTCTGTTCGATAATCATATTATTTCACCTTTATTTTTTTGATTGCATCTGCAACAGATAAAGATTCTTGATTGCCAGAAACCATATCCTTCAAAGCGATTACATTGTTTACAACCTCTGTTTCGCCGATAATAGCCGCGAAACGCGCACCAATTTTATCAGCATATTCAATTTGATTTTTGAATTTTTTATCGGTATCAAGGTACGCCACAGACGGAATACCATTGTCGCGCAAAATGTTCAAAACCTGCATCGCATAAGGCAGATTTTCATCCCCCATCACCAAAACAGCAACATCCACAGGTTTTGAAAAACGCGTTAAATCAATCTTGCCTGCTTCCATCAACGCGACCAACAACCTTGATACGCCGATTGATGCACCAACCCCGACAATTTTGGTTTTAGAAAATTTAGATGCCAAATTTTCATATCGCCCACCACCACCAACAGCCGGTAAATCAGGATAATCAATTGAAAAGAATTCAAACACTATGCCAGTGTAATAAGAATGTCCCCGCATAATAGAAACATCTATTTCTGCGTTTTTAACCCCCATTGCATCTAACAACTTCATAAATTTATCCATTTCAGCAATAGCGGCATCTAATTCATCTGTTTTTCCAACAAAAGAACGATAACCTTTTTTGAACACAGCATCTATTTCTTTTGCGGCGTTTTCACCAACAGTTTCGACCAAACCTTCGTAAAAATCTGCAATTTTATCACGTTTATCAATTAAAACAAAAGCATCACGCGCCTGGTCTGCATTTAAATTCAAATAAGAAAACATAGCATTCCAAAAACGACGATTCCCAATTTTAGCACGAACACCACCCACAATATCAGCGATTGATTCATACATTTTCATCAGTGTCGCCACAATCTCTGCATCATAATTCAAAGATAGATTTTGAATACCTAAAATATCAATATCTAATTGCCAAAATTCGCGATAGCGCCCACGTTGCGGACGTTCACCACGATAATTACGCGCAAATTGATAAGTATAGAAAGGAAAATTTAAATCAGTCAAATGACCTGCGACAAAACGCGACAACCCCACAGTTCCATCATAACGAAGCCCCATTTTAGTATCGCCTTTTTGAAACAAAAAGATTTGCGTTTCAATTTCGTCCCAATTATCTTTGTCAGTCAACACTTCTGCGCGTTCGATTGCCGGCAAATCAAGTCGCGAATAGCCAGAATTGCGTAAAACATTTTGCATTTTTGCGGCGCAATAATCAAAACAACGTTGTTGTGCTGGCAACAATTCTATAAATCCCGATAATGGTTTTGTTGGTTTTAAATCCATTTTTCATCCTTTTTTTATAAAACCTAACATGGAAAGTTTTCTGTATTTTTCAACAGTATTATATCATAAAAAACAAATATACGCTAGAAACATACACCCACACGGGTGTGATGGAAATTAAAAGGAAAAGATACAAAATTCTTAATCATCATGTTTTTATTTTAATATCTATTTGACAAAAAAGCAACAAAAAACCGCCCTTTTGGACGGCTTTTGATTAATTCGGTTATCTTGTTCGCAAGGAAGCTTCGAATACATCACCCCAATCGGCAACTTTGTATCCGTGCATATAGCATTGCAACGATTCGAAACCTTTCTTGACCTGGGCTTTTTTAATAACGACACTGCTTACCACACCACCAACAGTTCCAAGAACGATGCCAGCGCCCAAATCCGAAGCAAGACGTGCGGTGTTAAATTTACCTTCGGCATTCTTCCAAACACTAACATCCGATTCCGCCTTTGCAAAGAATGCACTTAGAACACTTTTTGCATTGTTTATTTCCGCAGAATTAACATTTGCACCAGTCGTATAAGTACTGTCAAAGCTTGCTCCACCAGCGCCCCCTGTATAAGACATATCATTATCAAAATCAACAAGTTGGTAACAATTTTCTTTTATCCATTTAGCACCATTGTCTTTAACCACTTGTGTATCTTTATTGAACATTTTTGTAAATAATTTTCTTGCTGCATCAGATAATTGACCTTTGTCATTATCATCCATAACGACACCATTTGCACAAGCTTTTATATCATCATCTGTAAAACTATACCATTGCTTTGTTACAGAATCATTTAACTCAGTCTGCGTCATATTAATCTCTTTATCAATAAAGGCATACCCTTTAAGCGGAGTATTGTCGGGGCAAAAGGCCTTAAAGCTGTACTTACAAGACACCTTTTCAATCTCCTTGTTCACTTCTTTACACACACACATTTTATCTTCATAATAAGCAGATGTCTTCTTTCCTTTGGTCCAACCCGAATCCCATGTATAGTCTATTGCATCTAACTCACATTTACATCCGGGCGGACAACCTTTTCCTTGGTCACACAACTTCTGCATCGCGCTCTTGGACTGACAAAGACCGTAAGGTTGATACCCACCATTCGGTAAATCGTGCAACCACAATATATACCCATCTTTGCAAATTCTTTCCTTGCAAGTCAAAACAGTGCCATTTTTCGTACCTTCGCTATCCTTGTACCGGCCTGTCGCATTCAAGCATTTTGCTTCAGAAGCACGTACAGAAGTACAATTGTCACCCTCCGACTTGTTGACACATCCTGGCGTATTCATAACACCCCCAGTAGGTCCAACCCGACAAACCTTATTATTAGGAGCATTTGAAGCCAAAGAAGCAGAACACACACAAATACTCAAAATCACAAACCAAGAAATCTTTTTCATTTCCTACACCTTTTATCTTTTATAATTCTATCATAAAACCCACCATATTCAAAACACTTTTTTATTGTACTTGGTTCCTTCTTTGCAAGCCGTACAATTATTATTTACATCAGTTGAATTAAACAACCACGCAATTTCGCTGATACGTGCCGTTGTACTAAACCACATTTCATGTCCCGTATCTGTTGTCCAAGAACCACCCAAAACAAGATTTGTTTTCTTTGGTTTTGAACAATTTTTGTTACAACAGTACCCATATACATCTACTTCGCTCCAATGGCCTGAATCACATTTATAAACATAAGTATCATCTTTCTTTTCGGCACAGAAAATAGACTTTCCATTCATGCCACTATTGCATTGGACACCACCACAAATTTCTTCTACAACCTGCGATTCCGCTGACGAATCACCGCCACCCGAATCACCACCACCTGAATCAGAAACACACTCATCCTTGCTTTGATCATAACTTGTTCCGTCTTTACATTTCAAACACATATTAGTAAAACCAGTAAAAGACCAATTGTTATTAGTCTCAGGAGAATCTAGTCCGGACACATTAAAACACCTCGTTTCACTTAATATTTTTTCCACATAAATATCATATATACTATTCCAACTACCAAATTTAACAAATTCACTTTCACTAAAGTTACTTAAGCTATCACAAAGGTTAATAGATATCGTATTCTTGTCGGTTTCAGCAAAAGCGCCATTTGTCGCATACCAAATCTTCACATCCCCGCCATCATTTTTTTCTACAAGAACACTATTACCAAGCCCATCCGGCGTTTCACCACATTTTTTATCTGTATTCATTTTACAGATATCTTTTGTAAAATCTTTAACCGCATACGCTTTGGTAGAACATTCTTGTTTATTAAACGATGAATAATATGTTTTTTTAACATAAATATCATAATCTCCCTCTGTTTTTACCTTGTCCATATCAGAAATATCCGAACAATCGCGCATAATTCTAACAGGATCGTGGGCATAAACTTCCCAATGATCCAAACCATCATCACTACATCTATAAACGGTCAAACCAGTACAATAACCATCATTTTTACCGTTTCCAGGACAATCCTTCTGATCACCCCTTTTATAACCACCCCAAACTAGAACATAATCATTGTTTTTGCACATACCA
>CAMYYT010000018.1 GCA_947303585.1 uncultured Pseudomonadota bacterium
AAATATTTACATCATAAGATCCATTTACTCCTATTTTATCATTTGTTTTATATCGCTTTTTATGATAAAATGACATTTATGAAAAAAATAATAGCGATTTTGTTTGCTCTTATTCTGCCGAATTTTGCGATGGCAGATTCTTGCATACTACCGGAAAAGAACCCTTTTATGGGCACATATCAACAACAAATCGCATTTGGCATTGGTCAGGGTTTTGATACAGGAATTCTATTGCCACCACCGGTGCGCCCTGTTCCGTTTTATATCGGCACAATACAATATTCTCAACCAACAACTTTTTTTAGAATCCCCGCGCGTCGTTCATTAAATGTTTCTATGACATTGGGATTGGGTGAAAAATATGGTTGGAAATGGCAAGATTTTACGATTCCTATGGCTTATGCTACCGAAGACATCGCTTTGTTTAGATATGAACGTCTTTATGCCGGACTTGGCGCAGGTGTTGGTCTGCAAGCACAAGAAAACAAACGTCTTGGCGCAAAATTGATTTTTGAATTCAAAGTCACATTTGGCTATAATTTTAACGACGAATGGGCGGCAGAATTATTTATCCAACACTTTTCTAATGCGAACACTGCAGAAGAAAACAATTCTTATGCTTTTTACGGTCTTGGCTTTACATACAATTATTAATTACCAATTTATCGGTGTTTGACCTGTTTTGATTAAATATTCATTAGCCCGTGAAAAATGGTGATTTCCGAAAAAGCCACGATACGCCGACAAAGGCGATGGGTGTGCGCTTTTCAAAATTAAATTTTCAGAATTATCGACAAATTCTGCTTTCTTTTGTGCAAAAGACCCCCATAACATATAAACAACATTTTTACGATTTTTTGCAACAATCTGTATTACAGAATCTGTAAAGGTTTCCCAACCTTTTCCGCTGTGCGAAGCAGCCATATGCGCTTGGACAGTCAAAGTAGAATTTAACAATAAAACACCCTGCTTTGCCCAATCTGTTAAATCGCCATTTGTAATACTTTTATGACCAATATCAGATTCAATTTCTTTATAAATATTTATCAAAGATGGTGGCAAATCAACACCACTTTGAACAGAAAAACAAAGTCCATGTGCTTGACCAGGTTCATGATACGGGTCTTGACCGATAATCACAACTTTGACATTTGACAACGGACATAAATCAAACGCATTAAAAATATTTTTTGGTTCAGGATAAATAGTTTTCCCAGATAAATATTCACCACGTACAAAATCAGTTAACTTTTTAAAATAATTTTTTTCAAATTCATCTTTCAACGCATCTTTCCAAGATTGTTCAATCTTCACATCCATTTTTTAATTCCTTTATCAAACCATTTTGGCAAGATTTCCATAAAACCACATCTATATATCCACGCGGCAAATTTGTTTCTTGTTCTAAATGTTCGAACATATTATCACAACATTTTTTAATTTTATCGTCCAATTTTCCATTATCTATTTTTTGCGCTAAATCAGCATTTCCGCCGTATAGAACACCAAGTCTTTGAATCCAAATATCATATTTAACAACATTTTCACCCAGATTTCTTGCCAAATGATGTGCGGTAATTTTTCCAATATGCGGCAAATTTTCCAGATATTTTAATTTATCATCCAAAGATTTACATTTGTAATATCCGTCACAAAACTTTTCACGATTATACCAAACTTTCATAATCGCTTTGATTTTATTTTTGTTATTAAATATTTTTAATAATTCTTCAAGTCGCGGACTTTCCGGTATTTTTTTCATAATAGTTTTATGAATTGCCTTTGCAGTTTTTTGTGAAAACCCGCCAGCCAAAATTACATAAGAAACAGCACTTGCAAATTCGATTGGTTCTAATTTTCTAGGATGTGATAAATTTTCACGAATTTCATCAAAAGATTTATCATCGCTATCCAATCCCATTTTACGCAATTGCGTATCCAGATTCTCAAACCAAGATTTAGTAAATAATTTATTCATTTCTTTTTTTAAATTGTGTTATCGCAGTATACAAAACAGAATTATCGGACGATTCATCTTGTACAATCATTTCCCGTTTTATTTTTTCTTTCGCTTCCTCCAAAGCTTTACCCACAGCTTTCTTGGATTCTTCATCATTAATATGCAACAGTTTTTTTAATTCATTATAACGCGCAATTTTAACTGGGTCTTTGGTTGGATTATGATGATTATTCAAAACTTCATATTCCAACCGCGTGTATTCAGTCCACAAAGGATCGGGAGATTCTGGCAGTTTTCGATTTTTATCAAATATAATTTCACCATCTTGGTTTATTTTATAATCAGCCATAATCCCCCTTCCTTTTTTTAACTACTATACATCTAAATTAGCATTCAAAGCATTTTCTACGATGAAATCGCGACGCGGTTCAACAACATCACCCATCAACATAGAAATAACTTCATCAGCCTGAGATGCATCTGTAATTTTCACTTGGAATAACGAGCGATGATTAGGATCCATTGTTGTTTCCCACAACTGTTCAGCGTTCATTTCACCTAAACCTTTGTATCTTTGAATCTTCAAACCATTTTTCGCATATTCAAATGCAGTATTTAACAAAGCGAATGCACCCCAAATCTTTTGTGATTTAGATTTTACACGCAAAGTTGTTGGTTTTGAAAAGATTTCCATCAATTCTTCACGCCCAGACATTCTCTGCCATGCACGAATCTCAGGTGAATTAATTTTTTCACGTGGTAAAACATGAGTTTCAGTCACGCTACGCAAAGTTCTTGTGATTTTAATACCTTCGCTATCACTTGAAATTTTCCAACCGCGTTCAAATTCCAGTTCTTCATTATCAAGCATATTTTCAGCAGCAGCAAAATTAGCAGCGCTTTCTTCTTCGAATACTTTGTTCAAAGCCAAAGCTTCAATAAAACGCAAAGGCATAATATGATTCAACGCTTGTAAATTGCTTTTCATATCATCAACCAATTCCAACAATCTTTTGAAATCAGCCCCTGCCAATTGTTGACCATCACTTGTTTCAATCATACCATCACTTGCAAGTTGATCTAACAAATAGTCATCCATTTCACGTTCATTTTGAATATAAATCTGCTGTTTGCCGCGCGTTACACCGTATAGAGGCGGTTTCGCAACATAAATATATCCGCGTTCAATAGCCTGTGGCATATGACGATAAAAGAAAGTCATCAATAATGTTTGAATATGTTGACCGTCCACATCCGCATCAGTCATAATAATAACCTTGTGATAGCGGAATTTTTCGATATCAAAATCATCTTTGCCAATTCCTGCGCCTAATGTAGTAATCAAAGCACCGATTGTATCAGACCCCAACATTTTATCAAAGCGCACACGTTCAACATTCAAAATCTTTCCACGAAGTGGTAAAATAGCCTGAGTTTTTCTGTCGCGCCCCTGCTTTGCGGTACCACCAGCAGAATCACCCTCGACAATAAATAATTCGCATTTAGACGGGTCTTTTTCAGAACAATTAGCCAATTTTCCAGGCAAACTGCCCAGTTCCGGCCCCGCCTTTTTACGAGATAATTCACGAGCTTTTCTTGCAGCTTCACGCGCAGCAGCAGCTTCAACAATTTTATCAACTATCATCTTGGCGATTGTTGGATTTTCTTCCAAATATTCGTAAAGCATTTCATTGACTGTATTTTCAACCAAAGGTCTCACTTCGCTTGACACTAATTTATCTTTGGTTTGTGAACCGAATTTTGGGTCAGGAATTTTCACACTAACAATACTGGTCAAACCTTCACGGAAATCTTCACCAGATAAATTCACTTCCTTTTTAATATTTTGTTCTGCAATATATTTGTTAAGCGCACGTGTCAAACCGGCCCTAAATCCAGCCAAATGCGTTCCACCATCACGGTTAGGAATATTATTAGTAAAACACAACGAAGTTTCTGTATACGCAGTTGTCCATTGTAAAACGATTTCGATATAAGAATCATCAATTGTTTTAATCATTTGTATAGGATCAGCGTTTAACAACTCTTTAGATTTATCCAAATAAGTTGCAAACCCCTTTAATCCGTCAGCAGAATGGAATTCGCGAACAACTTTTTCTGGTCCACGTAAATCTTCCAAAATAATACGAACATTAGCATTCAAAAATGATTGTTCACGCAACCAGACTTCCAATGTATCAAAATCGAATCTTGTCCCAGTAAAAGTATCCGGGGATGGCAAGAAAGTTACTTCGGTTCCATGTTCAATACCACTTTCGTTTTTCACCACAGTCAAATCCGATGTTGGAACACCATCAGCAAAACTCATTCTGGCTTCTTTGTCGCCACGCCAAACACGCACTTCCAACCAAGTAGACAATGCGTTCACCACAGAAACACCCACACCATGAAGTCCGCCAGAAACCTTATATGCACCATTTCCTTCGTTATCAAATTTGCCCCCAGCGTGCAATTCACACATAATCAATTCCAGCGCAGACCGACCCGTTTCATGATTAATATCAAAAGGCATACCACGACCATTATCGCGTATAGTTGTTGACCCATCCGCGTTCAACGAAACATACACAGTATCAGCATATCCAGCCATTGCTTCGTCAATAGAATTATTAACAACTTCGTAAATCATATGATGCAGACCATCACCACCTTCGCCAACATCACCGATATACATACCCGGTCTTTTTTTAACCGCTTCCAAACCTTTTAGAACTTTAATTGAATCTCCAGTATATTCATTATTTACAGTCATTTAAAAATCCTTTCTTTTTGCTGTTCAAACCATAGCAATTTATGTTATAATTATCAAGGAAAAAGGTATAAAAAAGGTAAAAATATGGCAGAAATAATAAAATTTAATAAACAAGATTTTTTAACCGCTCGTCAATTAGCGTTAAAGGAAAAATTGGACCCAAAAACAGTGGAAAAAACCGCTGAAAAGACCTATAAACTTGGGACAAAAATCATGGTGAACGGGCACAAAACCCAAATGGTAATAAAATTTAACAATCACACCTATAAAATACACCCAGTTGGCACAAAAGAATTCTTACAAAAAGTATACGATAACCAAAAGGTAAAATAATGAAATTCAAATTATTGTATTACGGCGATATATTAACCAACCCTAAAAAACGCGCTCAGCATATTGCTGATATCCGCATGCAATTTCATCCACAGTTAAAGAAATTAATAACCCTTCAACCATGGAATAACCTGGCTAAATTCATGATGCCGGATGCCAAGAAAAGTCCTATTATAACGCGTCATATTGGTGGCATAGATTGGAATCCGATTATATCACCTAACTTGAAAATGATAGCAGAACTAGACATATTGTTAATGCATCCTGAAATTGTTGGTGTTCCGCGTTCAGATATTGATAACCGGGTTAAAACTATATTAGATGGACTTCGTTGTCCGCAAAACGAACACGAAATCGGACAAAACACACCAAATAACATTGGGCCAATTTATACATTGTTAGACGATGATCATCTGGTTACAAAATTAACTGTGAATACCAGCCACTTGCTTTCCACAGAATTTTTACCGGGTTCCAAAGAAAAATCACCTGATGCAGTATTTATGTTAATAGACGTAAATGTCCGTGTAACCGAAGGCACATTGGAAAACTTGCCGTTTATAGTATAAAACAAAGTTCTCGTCGCAGAATAAAAAAACCGTCCCCACACAGGGACGGCTTCTTTCTTGGGGAAAGAAACTTTTTATTACGGTATATTAGCTGTATCATATACCCCAAATAATATAGGCATATTATAAAATTCATCATCTTCATCAACATCATCATCACCATCAGTATCTGTACCGCTAGTTAAGCTGTACACACAATAATAACCACACGAGTGTGCACACGCTTCTTCATTGGTCATACCTAATTGGTACATTTGTCCATAATAAACCCAATTGGATGTCGTGACAGGGCAAGAACTTTCACCATCTATTGTATATCTGGTTGCTTTGCACCAGCAATATTGTTTTGGGCCACTGGCGTTTGTTAATTCACCATATGTGGCAAACCAATCTGAAGGATTACCATCATAATATTTATAGCCATTACGACTACGTCCATCAACATTTTTGGCACTGCAATATGAAGTGCCAAATACGGTGGTATTGCCCATATGTGCCACCCATGTGCCTGGTTCGGTTAAACCGGTTGGGCCAGTAGTCCCTTCTGTCCATCGCCAATCTGACAAATACCTGCGTGTATTATCATTAGATACATATGCCCCCCAAGCAGGGTATGTATCATAGTCTCCATAATTCATAATCCTAACATTTGATAAATTACATCCTGATTTTGCTATCCAACCACCGAACGTATACCCCGGTCTGGCTGCTGGGGTTGGTGGGATAAGTGCCGCATCGTATCTGCATGTTCCAGGAATATTATTCCCAGTTAATTGTTCTCCATTGCTGTACCATGTTGTGTTTATTGTGTTGGCGCTGAAATCTGGTTCCAATGCGGCGCTGCCATTTGCAATATTGTCGGCACCCAAAACGGTTGTTGTACATCCCGGGTTGGTTGTTGGTATATTGTCGGCTGATGCAAAATTTGGGAATATTAAAAAGGAAAATGCAAAACAAATCGTTCCGATTTGTTTTAGGCTTTTAAGGAAACTATCTGTGTGTGTGTGTGTGTGTGTGTGTAGAAAACCGCGGCTTTCAGCGTGTTGACAAATTTTTTGTTCATTTTTCTTCCCCCCTTGTTGGTTCGTTTTTTGTTTTCTGTATATTCCTATGTTATCAAATTTCAAAAATAAATAAAAGTGAAAAATCACATAAACACAGAAGTAATTTGTTCTTGCATTTGGAAAGTTCCCAAAACAACCCAACCAATTATTATTGAAACCAAAATAATACCAACACTATTCAAAACATTTGCTGTGCTTTCCATTTTACGAACTGATTCTTCCATATAATCGTTTGCAATCTGACTAAGGTTTTTATCAAAATCATTCATATCAGAATAAATTATCAAATCACCAATAATTTCTTCGTTTGGAAAATCTGTTTCTGTCATCGCCAGCGCATTACCTAAATTTTCACCATTAGCAATATAATGCAACGCTTCATCCAAAATAGACGACAAATACCGATTAGAATATTGTATCAACAAACGCATCGCATCAGGCACAGAAACCCCAGCAGCAACCATCGCTGACAAAGACATTAACCAACTGACCGACACTTGTAATTTATAAGTATTCCACGGTGGTAATTTATCAAATAATATTCTTAACTTTCCTGTCCACACCGGCAAAGACCACCATATCAAAAAAATCAACATAATAAAACCACCAGCAACAATGTGCCAATATTTACCAGCCCATCCAGATACCCAAACAAGTGAAGCCGCACTGCCCCGCCAAATAACATCGCTACCCGCAGCTTCTGCCAAAGGTGGCACCAAATACAATCCCACCATAATGATAATCGCCACAGTCAAAGCAAACAAAAATAATGGATACGCCACAGCATTCCACATAGCGCGCTTTATACGATTAATTCCACCAACAATACGCATTATATTTTCCAAAGATATTAACAAACTGCTTACATTACCAGATGTTAACAAAAGTGTTTCTTCATTTGGCACCCAATCAGCAGTTGCTTCGGCAAAAGTCATACCGCGTTCCAAATTTTGTTGTATTTCACGCATAGCAATCGCAAAAGGTTCGTTTGGTTTACGACCATTATGCGATTCTATCATTTCAATTCTGTGTAATGCATCCATCAAAGTAAAATTATTACGCAACAATGATGCGACCTTGCGCGATATAGCCATACGCTTGTCAGTATCAGTTTTGAAAATCATCTTTGCATAAAGCAATTCTAATTTATTCATATCTTAATACACCCATGGTCTATCTAACATACCAACCCAACGTTCTAATTCATCAACCCCAATAATACCGCGCAACATTAATTCTATGGCAGCTTCTTTCAATGTACGCCCATTCATTTTTTCCAGCCAATATTTCAAAGCGCTTTCTGTTTCACCCGCCAAAACCAAACTTAAAAATTCACTGTTTGTAATAATGATTTCCCCAGCCTTAATGCGTCCCGATGTTCCTGTTCCATTACAATGTTCGCATCCTAACCCACGAACATAAATTTGATTTAACCCCAAATCACCAAACGCGTCTTTGACACGATTATAAGCCGGATGATTATGTTTGTCTGCCAATCTTTCACGACAATACGGACACAATTTTTTAAACAATCTCATAGAAACCAATCCGCGTATCATCGTTTCGTCTTTTAATTTGAACGCTTCAACCCCCATATCCAATAATCTAGTCAAAGCACCCATCGCAGAATTCGCGTGCAATGTAGTCCAAACATTATGTCCGGAAAGCGCACCTTTAACAGTCAATTGCGCCGCAGAAAGAGTTCTTATTTCGCCAACCATTAATGTATCTGGGTCGCTTCGAAGTGCCGCAGCCAATGCTTCTGTAAATTTTTCTTCTCTTTGTTCTTCGTTAACCGCATTAACCACAGGCATTTGATGCGCACCAAATATTTTTTGTTCTGCCGGGTCTTCTACTGTAATAAGATTTATTTCATATCTTCTTTCTTTTAACATCAACGCCATATTGCGAACCAATGTTGTAGATTTACCAGACGAAGTTGGTCCTGCAACAATAACCAAACCTGTGGGCGCAGAACGCAAACGCAATAATAATTTTTGTTCATAATCATTAAATTCTTGTTCTGATTTAATGCCTTCGCTTGGGTTATCATAAAGAAGTCGCATAACAACATACTGTGAACCAAATGCTATTGGATTAAATTGCATTCTTATACCCAAAATACCATCAGGCAAATATAAATCTTTGGTTCCACGCAATGGTGTTCTTCCATCTTTTTGCGCAGTTTGATATTCATTTTGCGCATAACTTGAATTAGAAATATCAGCAGATGCAAATGCTGCACGAACAAAAGATTCGCCCCATTGTGAATTATATTCCAACACAGGTTGCATACTGCCATCTATGCGGAAATAAATTGTTGTTTGATCTGCAACTTCGATATGAATATCAGAAACTTTTTGTGTCGCGGCACGAGCAACTATATCAACAAAATCTTTCTGCATCTGATTATCATAATCAACACGCGAATGATTAGTACCGCTGCCCAACCTTTCATCATGAGTTTTATAAATACTGGAAATCAATCCCAAATCGGAATAAAAAGGTTCTTTGACACTTCTATCATTTTGACGCAATAAATCAAGAAACGCCAAAACTCGCCCATCATATTTATGCGTCCGCGATATTATAATTTCACCACCAGAAAAATACGCTACCAAATTCTGTGTATCTTTGGGCAAAGCCAATTCACCAGCATACGCGGTCAACAATTTATTATTATTAGCAAATAAATAATCAAGAATATCTTTGCTATTAGCGTTTTCAAGACCCGCAGGTATAGATAATTGGCGTTTTACATTTGAAAAATCATTGTTTGTTTTACGCATAATTTATTTTCCAATATTTAAGCTTTCTGTTTCTCCGTCTTTTTCAAAAATAATACCATCATTCAAAGAAATTGATTTTACAGTATACCCATCAAGTTGTTTCCCCACAGCAATACGTTTATTTTGCCCCGTAGCAATTTCAGACACAGTTGCTTGTAATTGATTATCAACCCCAACAACATTTATTAATTTATATCTCCCACTAAGTTCAGTTTCTGTTTTGCGCACAGGTTGTGTCTTTGGCGCTTCATAATGACTAACTTCTTCATCAATAGAATCTTTTTGTTTTCTTAACTTTTCTGTTTGAATTTCCAATTGAGCTTTGGCTGCTTCTAATTCATGCTGTTGTTGTTCAGCGCGTCCAGACAAAGTATCCAACTCCATTTGCAATTTAATTCTTTCTGCGTTTAATCTTTCAAGTTCCAAATCAAGTTGTGCGCGCTCTTTTTGTAATTGTATAACAACTTTTTCTTGTTCCAACGCTGTTATTTTTTCAAACAAAGAACCAGATGGGTCATAATCATTCAAAGCTTTGATAGAAATCTGATCCGCATAGTCAGCGTCTTGATTAGCTTCTTGGTCTTGATTATAAATTTCTTCATCAAACATTTCATCATCAAAAATATCTTCTGCATATGCACCGACATTTAACCCCAAAGCTATTACACAAGAAAGTATTGCAAAATTTATTTTTTTCCACATGTCTCTTCCCTTTATTTTGAATAAATAATTACTTCGTAATTCCAATTTCGTGTATTTGCACGCCATGAAACAGACGACATATACACACCATCAAAATCTTTGAATGCTTGCATAAATTCTGTTGGTATCAATTTAGATGTCACACCTACTTCTGTGACATATATATTATGCGTTTTGCCATTGTTTAACATTCTATCTGTAACACCTTTGACATCAGCCTTGGCATTTATTTGCTGAAACAATGTAGCAACATCACGCATCACAGTAACTTGGTCGCGTTCATCAATAGAAGAACCTGTTTTTAATTCTGGTAAATTTACACGAACCATTATTTCATCTTCTGATATTTCTTGAACAATTGCCCCAGGCATCAAATCAGCACCTATTTCATAAAAATCATTCAAAGTTCCAAAATCACGCGAAAAAGTTGCACTAACAAAATCACCTTCACATTTAGCATATGTTTGATTCCATCCAGCCAAAGGTTGCATAACAAAAGCAATCGCTTTATAACATAATTGCGCCCTTTCCATCATATCTGGTAATTTATCATATGGATATTCAATAACTTGTTCTACTTCTTCTGCTATTTTCCTTTCAAGAATTTCTTGTTTTTTCATTTCAATTTTGCGTCTATACTCTTTCGCAATTTCAGGATTAATTCTTGATTTCTTGTCTGGATTTTGGTTTACAGGATTAGTCAACACCACCAATCCAAAAATAACAAACACAGCAGTAAACAAAATGGATGGCATCATAGATTTTAGAACACTTACTTGATGCAATTTTGCTGTAATCTTTTTGCCAATCAAATCTGATAAAAATTTTTCCTGAGACTTTGGCATTCCCCATGCAGCTGGCGCAAACAAAGCCCCCCAATCTGGTATTTCCGCCAATTTAACATATAATTGTCGTGCAGCTTCGGCATTATCAAATAACACATCACGAATAATAACACCGTTTCTAACCGCAACCAGATAATAATGTTTATCTGCGCGAAAAACCCCTAAAAAAGAAATCAAATCAGACAAAGAATTTACAATTTCCACAGCAGCACTTGGCATCCCTTCGCGCGCACCACTACGTTCATCTGTAACACCAATCATTGACTTGTATTCAATATACAAAGTATATCTTTTATCATTCGTCTTTGATAATTGTTTTGCATAATTTTGCGCATTATTACCAACACCCAAGGGCTGCCAAAAAAGCCCTGTTGCAAAATTTTTATGATGAACATTTACTATCTGTTTTATCAATTCTCTCTCTGTTTTAAATCATTATAACACAAACTAATAAAAAAAATAAAGCCGAAAGTTATAATAAAAAAAGTCGTATTTCTACGACTTTCAATTATTTTTTGCAACTATATACTTTCGCTTTAAATTTATAAGTATTTTTTGGTCCGAAAACAGCGCCTGGATTTTCAGAAATACTCGCTGTTTCAATATAGTAAGCATCAGCATTTGGACCTTGTTCTAATATTGTCTTTTCTAAATATTCATAAGCATTTTCTATTTGATATGTTGTCGCACTGGAATCAATAGTGTATAAATATTCACAATTTTTTGGTTCACCATCAAATCTGACCAAACCATTATCAGAATCTTTTGTTGTTGCACAAGCAGCCGCAGCTAAACCCAAAGCAATTACTAATGTTTTTTTCATATTTTTCTCCTTTTTTATTTTTCTATGATTTCATAGTTTGATTTATCACTAAATAATTTGCGTAAAACTAAATTATTCAACGCATGTGATCCCTTGTATGATTCAAGATGTCCATAAATAAAACCACCACTTGTAAACATATCTCCAATTGCATCTATGATTTTATGACGAACAAATTCATCTTTGTAGTATAATTTATTAAGAGTTCCATCCCCTGTATCATTTAAAGCAATTACATTATTTTCATTTGCACCACGCCCCATACCATGCGCTTTTAACCATTCCCATTCAGAATATTTACCAAAAGTTCTTGATTTTGATATACTTTTAACAAACAAATCTACTGACTTTTTTGTATTATCTAAATTACAAGAAAAAGATTGTGTTCCTATGATTGCATCTTTATAAACCAAAGTAGCATCCACCATTAAACCTTTTTCGTTTGGTGATATTTTCACATATCCATTTCCACGACGCCAAATAGTATGATTCAAAATGATTGTTTTAACTTTCTTCCACCAAGGCATAAATTTAACCAGTTCATTACGATGTGCAACCACAGTTTTTTTAACAATAATTTTTTTCATATTTGTTTTTTTACCAACAAACTTTTCAAGAATATTAATAAATTCATATGCGCTGCCATCTAAGATAGGTGTTTCACTGCCATCAATTTCTATAACCGCGCTATCAACACCCAAAATAAAAAGTGCAGCCATTAAATGTTCAATAGTCTGAACATGTGCGCCATTTTTATCACCCACAGTAGTATTACGCAACAAAGTTTCACCAACATTATCAAAAGTTGCTGGTATTAAATCAGAGCCTTGAATATCCGTTCTTTTGAAAAAAATTCCAGATTTATTAGACGGCAACAAAGTCATATTTACCGTTTTCCCAGAATGAATTCCAACCCCAGATATTTTAACTTTTTTTACAAGTGTTGTCATCTACCTTTCCTTTTAACCAATCATAAAACTTTTGTTCAATTTCCGTTTGCAGCGCAGAAAATTTTATATCTTTTTTTGCCCATTCTGGCAATCTTACCCAATCTTTTTCCGTAGTCAATAATTTGGCTTTTTTATCTTTTGCTTTTTTAATTAATTTTTCAATATCATCATCACTATATTGGTAATGATCTGGGAAAGATATTTTTTCCACTAATTTACACGGCACATTATCAAAGAATTTTTTTGGATACCCAATCCCAGCAAAAGTAATCACGGGTGTATCTTTGCTGTATGGACAAATTTCAGTATTTTTTGCATTAAATACTGGTATATTTGTTGGCAACGCAAAACCTTTTGCGATATCTTTTCTTTTAATCAAAATAATTGCATCAGCACGCGCAATCGCAGATTTTTTTTCACGCATTGGCCCAGCAGGCAACAAAAAACCATTACCAAAACCAATTGCTTCATCAAACACTAATACAGAAATATCTTTCTTTATCGAAGAATTTTGAAACCCATCATCCATAATTATAGGCGTATTAGATTTTTGTTTATTCAACAATACTAAATTGCTTTTTCTGTTTCCAACATGCACCAAAATACCATCACTTGAAAGCATTTTTGCTTCATCTCCGACATCACCTGTTTCTGCAGATTTTTTATATCCACGCATAACCACAGGCGCATCAAAAAACTTTGCAACCTGACGCACAATAGGCGTTTTTCCAACACCCCCAGACAAAATATTTCCAAAACAAATTATCGGGCGTCTTGAAGAATATTCGTGCATTTTGCGAAAATTAAAAACAATTTTACTGCCAATCAAATAAAAAAGGCTTAATGGACAAAGCGACCAAGATATTAAATTTCTTTTTAAAAACCATTTCGGAGTTTTCATAATATCACCGCTTTGTCTTTGAAATTTTCAGGTGTTAAATCTTGTTCAACCCGAAAATCAGTAAACCTTTTATCTAAATCATAAGCCTGTTTTATCATAATATCTTCAAGATTTTTACGAATTTTTTCAAAATCTTCTATCTTAGTTTTTCTGTCGATAAATATAGGTTCCCCAACAGTCCCCGCAATAATAGAAAAAGGTTTAGTTAATAAATATCTGTCCCACCTATTTTGAAACCAAGGTCGTGAAGAAGAATAACACACCGGAATAATCGGCGCCCCAGTCATTTTAGCAAAATAAAGCGCCCCATCATGAAACCGCATAGACGGGCCGTTTGGTCCATCTGGGGACAAAGCCAGACAATTCCCCCCTGCATTAAGAACACTTACACCCTTTTTCAGCACCGAAACCCCACCGCCACTAGATGAACCATATATGGTTTTAAGACCAAAAAGTTTTTCCATTTTTGCGATTGCGCGTCCGTCTTTTCTGGCATCAGCAATAGCATATCCACGCACCCGTGCCAGCGCAATCACCGGCGATAACATCATTGTGCGCCCATGCCAAAATACAAAAATCGCAGGCTTGTCCCGATATTTTTTCAATATTTGATAACCTGTGATTTGCTTTTTCGAAGTAAAATATACAAACCAAATCAAAACATAATAAATCAGGGCTAAAATCCACTGAATAACCCCCCACCCATAAAGGAATCTAAAAAACCGTTTAAGTCTTCTTTTAAGAGATTTTTTCATATTAAAAACCCTGTGCTTAAGATTCTAGCAACAAAAACTATACAATGCAAGCCCCATAAACCACCCAAAAAAATTCTGGTTGCGGACGGTGTGCAGTTCTCGAGCCGAATTGGTTGAGATTTGGCGAGAGATTGAACAGATGAAATAGTATTTAAACATTGAAAAATAAGATTTTTTATAATACTATTGAGATGTTCACATAAAGGATAATCAATGAAAAAATTATTCATTTTGCCCGTTTTATTATGTTTGTGCGCATGTGATAACAACAAAATTGTTGGAAAATGTTTGCCAAATGAAAGAACTATTACCACAACCGAACAAAATGGAAAAACAATAAAAACATCGACTACTGAATTGTTTTTATGTGGCTGTTTTGATAGTGCTGAATCTGATACTCCGCAATTTATGATTTCAAAAGAAGAATTTTCATTTAAAACCAGTGATACAGAAACAATAAATGAAATTGAAGAATCTGTAGAATATACAGAACGTACAACAACAAATACTATTACTGATAATACAACAAATAAAAGTTGTGATAAAAAGTGCACAAAATTGTGTAAAAAGCACTAATGAGTTCAAAAGTGGCGAAAATTTGCCACTTTTTTAATTTTTGCTTTCGAACTTTACGAAAGTATTAATAAACAAATAAAAACTTGCCCCGATGGGCAAGTTTTGAAACTATGGTTGCGGGAGATGGATTTCCCTCGACACTTTCGTGTCTGCGGGGCAACCGTGACGATTTCACTGCGTTATACTTGTGAAATCTACTTCTTGTGAACCAAGCAACTTCGTTGCAAACTCACAAACCACTGACCACAAAAAATTTCAATAAAAAACGCACCAGAATGGTGCATTTTTTATTAAAACTGGTTGCGGGAGATGGATTTGAACCACCGACCTTCAGGTTATGAGCCTGACGAGCTACCGGGCTGCTCTATCCCGCGATAAGCAGACATATTATATATCTTAAAAACCAACTGTCAAATAAAAAATCCTATATTGCTTTTTTAAGGTATTTATGGTATAATGTAAATCAGCACGACGGGATGAACCGCCGTTTTTTTTATTGCCTGATTTTTATATCAGGCTTCTTTTATTTAACCAAAAGGATTTAACAATATGACAGCGACTGTTAAGCAAATACGCCGCGGCACAGCCGAACAAAACGATGCCTTTACCGGTGCAATCGGCGAAGTCACTATGGACACAACAAATAAAACTTTGCGTGTTCATGATGGAACAACCGCGGGCGGAACAACACTGGCAAAACAAAGTGAACTTTCATCAGGTCTTAGCGATAAATTAAATAAAAATTTAGATAATTTATCTGATACAGCTAAGCATACCATAGTATCATTATGTATGCCAGATTACGACCATCAAATTGTGGGTAATCTAACCCCAGCAAACACATACATAACATGTGAACGCGACAGTTTTGTGGTTGTTTGGGGAACAGACCCATTTACAGAAAATTATTCTGTAACCGTTAAAACACCGAACGAAAATATAGTATGTGTTGGGCAACGATATGACGATACAAATGCTAATACAGAAATAAATTCTTTTACATTTTTGTGTCCAAAAAATCATTCATTCACATGCAACGCAGAAAACGGCTTTGAATACAGAATATTAACATTAATGGGTGCATATTAAAATGGGGGTATCTCCGCCCCCAAAATATCTACCAAGTATAAGATTTCTTTTGCTTTTTATTTTTTCTATATTGCAAAGGAAACAATACAAAACGATAAGTTTTTCTGAACAGTAAAAATAAAAGTCCAACCCAAGACAAATGAATACCTGGGGTGTTATAAACTTTTTGTTTAAACGAAGATTTTGATTTTTCTTGATAAACACAAGAATAAATACTTCTAAAATCTTTCACGCCGAACCCAAATTTTTCATTTATCTTTTCAAATAATTTTTTATCTTGAATAATTTCATAGATTTTAAGATTACCAAAAATCTCACGAACATTTTGTTGATCTTTGAAAAAATCTATTGTGTCGTCTTTGACAATGCTGGCAAAGAAACAAGACAAAACAAACGGTATTAAATCAGAATCTTGCTTTGTTAATTGTTTTGCATATTTACTGGGCACTAAATATTTAATCAAATCAACATCTTTGATTTTATAATAAGAGTCTAATAACATAAACAGTTCAAAAAATCCGATTTTCACCGCACGCGGATTTGCAACAGATGACAATTGATTATCAGATATACGATAATCAACAACACATTTGTTTACAAAACCTATCTTTTTACCAGATATTAATAAATTGACCCATAACCAAACATCAAACAACATAATCAATGAAGCATCTAAATCAATACTTCTTAATGCATCTAATTTAACCATAGTTGATGGGTAAGCGATATGAGAATACCCTTTAAAAAATTTCAACAAAGTCTTTTTTTCATCACTAACAAAATCGACTTTTTGAATCTCTTTTGACCATTTGGTATTTAGCGGTTCTTTGGTTTCACTAACATATTCCATATCAGCAGCAACAATATCTTTATCCTGATGTTTTTCCATATAATCAACCAAAACTTCCAAACAATCTGGTTTCATCATATCGTCAGCACAAAGCAGTTTAACATATTTACCATTCATTTCTTTCAAAGAAATTTGTAAATTATAACCGCTACCTGCACCCAGATTTTCTTTTGCATCAATATGAATAATTCTTGCATCATCATAAGAATGAGCAATATCACGAGACCCGTCAGTTGATGCATGATTAAATAAAATCAATTCCCAATTTGTATAAGTCTGATTCATAACTGCATCAATCGCATCACGCAAAAAGTCTTTGTCGTTATAATACGGAATAAAAACGGAAACCAAAGGTTGATTTTTTTTCATTGTCATCCCCCTTTAATTAAAACGAAAATTCAAGGGGATAACTGGGAAAAAATTAGCCTTTAACGCCCCCCCCCCCGACACAAATAAGTCTTTGATTTTAGGCAATTTTTTTATCTTAAAACCAAATAATACTATATATGTTGAATCTATTGCAAAAACATATTTAGCACCAACAGATATACCAGCAAAAATAAAAGCTAATTTTTGTCGTCCAGATATACCATTCCATACATCTAAAATATTATACTTATACAAACCGTTTGTTTTCCAAAATGCACGCATTGAATAAATAAAAGGTTTTCCAATCCACAACATATCACAACAATTACGGCGAAGCTTTTTATCAAATATCATTTGGTAACTATTTATATACCCTGAAAATAAATTAACGTTTTTCTGACGATGATGTATTTCTTCATTTGTCCCTTTGTGAAAATCCATACAAACATCTTGAAAAATAATTTGCTTACGTAATACATAAAATTTTGCATTTATATTTATTAAATGTGTTCCCAAAGCAAGATGTGGAAAAGATGTATATAAATTAACATACATATTTTGAATAACTTGACTTGTTATATGTTCAACTTTATATATCGCACTTGGCAAAAAAGCCATTGTATTTATTATATACGGTATGTTACTATCTGAAAAATCTATCTTTCTCTCTACCAGTATCGCATCCGCATTTTTTTTAATAGCTTTTTCTACTTCGCCCCAATTTGAGAAATCGTAAACATCGTCATCACATAAAAACCATGCATATTTTTTATCGCACGACGAAGCCATTTCAAATGCACGACAAATATTTGCATTACCACCAATATTTGTTTTATGCCTAATATGCGTGATATTTTTATGTTTTTTTGCATATTCATCTAATAATTCAGACGTTCCATCTGTCGATGCGTTATCCAGAACAGTAATATTAAAATCTGCAACTGGAGAATTTAACAAAGATTCCAATGTCAACTTTAATTTTTCCTGGCGATTATAAGTAATCAAAAAAATCTGTAATTTATTTTTTAACATGTTTTATCCTTCCTATATTAAACCTTGCACCCAAAACACGAACGAATCGGTGATGTTTAGTTTTATTTACTGAAAATAATTTTTTATACCACGCATTTTTTCTTTTTTTCCTTTGTCCGTCAATATAATTTTGGAACAAAATCAATTTATCGTTTAATCTATTATTATTTTTTTCTATGCACATTTTGAAATTATCTACGCTTTCGTATAGTAATTTTAATTCTTTACCATATTTATCAACCATTATATTTATATAATCATTTGCAAAATACATACTATACATAAATTGCAAAAAATGTTGTTGATGTTGTGGCGGCAAAACGTTATATATTCCCATAAAGTATTCTATCTTACCAGCTTTTATGTACATATCATACATGCAATTATAAAAATTATCCCAAGAACCATAAATATCTTGATATGGAAT
>CAMYYT010000019.1 GCA_947303585.1 uncultured Pseudomonadota bacterium
GAGCACCTGCTTTGCAAGCAGGGGGTCGTCAGTTCGAGCCTGATCAGCTCCACCAGAATAAATCAACGGTATCGATAGATGCCGTTTTTCTTTTTCCTGAGAGACACCTGCCCACGCAACCATCACCGTCTCGTCAGTTCGAGCCTGATCAGCTCCACCAGAATAACAACGGTATCGAGAGATGCCGTTTTTCTTTTTCCTAAGAGACACCTGCTCACGCAATAAAAAATATTGACAAAAGAAAAATATAGTCTACAATATCTCAAAAGGTATAAAAATGGATCGTTTTGCACAATTTGGTGTGCCTGATAATTTTAACAGTTTATTACCTGATTTAAAAGCCGAGGCTCTTAAATGGGAAGCTGTTTGCTATTCCGGAACAGAAATAAACAATTCGACCAAGATAAACTATTATTCTGTTTCGTCTCCGCTGGGCGATTTGATTTTAAGTCCAGGTCTGGGAACAAACACAGACATCGACCCATTGATGAAAATGATAACTTATTGGGGACTGACTCATCAACATAACGTTATCACTATCAACACTTTTTTGGGTGATTTTTTACCAATGCCTTCAAAAGAAATTGCTGAACGAAACACATACCCAGAATTTATCGCTTCGTTAAAAAGTTCTATAAAATTCATAGAACCATATTCTTTGGAAAATAAAAATATTCTTATTGGACATTCTACTGGCGCAACTGGCGTAATAGATGCATTAAACGATATGACAGACAAAGGCGAAAAAATCAATTTATTTTCTGTTATGTTGTTTGCTCCGTGGGCCAGCGCACAATGGGGTCAAGCCTTTAAAGAAATAGTTTACAAACGTTGCGAATCAAGTAATTTCAACAACCCTAATAAAATATTACCAGTAACCAACATGTTCAACAACCATACTGGTTATATGAACATAATGCCACAATTTATTACAGATATGGACAACATGCCTTTTAGACCCGATTTGATGAACAATTGGGGAACTTATACCACTATCATAGCTGGCGAATGCGATAAAAAAGCTAAGCCAGAAGATTTACAAAAAAAATTCGATGAATTAAAAAAACAACCAAACCATTCGCGCTTTCGATTCATTGTTTTACCAAAAGCAAAACATAGTTTTTTATCAATATACAAAAACAATCAATGCGCTATCAGTTTGATACAATCTCAAAAAAAATTCAAAAAAGGACGATAATATGACATATTCAAAACAAGAAATTTTCGATACCGTGAAAAACATCTTATTACATTTAGATATTTTCAAACACATATCTGAAGAAGATATTGTGCCAAGTGCCAGCCTTAAATATGACTTTGGGTTTGATGAATACGATTTGCAAGAACTTGTTTTACAAATTGAATACAGAAAAAGTGTAAATATAAAAAACAACAAAGCACTTAACAAACTTATGACTTTGGATGAATTTTGTATTGCGTTATGCAAAGATTTAAACACCCCAAAAACGATAGCATATCATATACACAAAACAAATTTATTTTATCGTATAAAGCAACGTTTTTTAACAAAATAAAAAACGCCCGTTTGGGCGTTTTTTTAATTCTTTTTCATATGAACATCCATCTGGGGGAATGGAAAATGCAATTTATTCTTTGGGAATTCTTTATAAATTGTTTCCAAAATATTTGCTTGGGCTGGCAATAAATCGTCAAAAGAGGTCCAATAACGAATTGTCAAAGTGACCGCACTATCGTCAAGCGATGACAATATAACTTCTGGCGCAGGGGTTTTCAAAACACGTTTATCTTTGGATAAGATTTTCAAGGCGGTCGCGCGCGCTTTTTCAACATCATCACCGTACGATATACCAACTGTTAAATCTGTTCTGCGATTTTTACCTTGGGATAAATTAGTTATTACACCATTTGACAGTGCGCCATTTGGTAAAAACAAAATCTGATTATCAAAAGTATGTAATTCTGTTGTGAATATCATTATCTTTTTGACAACACCCGCTTTGCCGTCTGCTGTCACAATTGCTTCGCCAACACGAAACGGTTTGAACAATAATATAATCATGCCGCCCGCAACATTTTGTAACGTTCCAGATAACGCCATACCAACCGCCAATGATGCTGCACCAAGAACAGCCACAATAGAAGTCATTTGAACACCAAGTGTTGTCAATATGATAATTATTACAAATACTTTCAAAGTGATGCTTAAAAACGATTGCGCAAACGAAGCCAAAGAAGGTTCTACTTCGTGTTGACGCATCGTAAAAGAAATAGATGCAACAACTTTTTTCACAATCCAAAAACCAATAATCCATATAGCAATGGCTGCTATTAATTTAGTTCCAAAACTTGCGACAATTTGTCCCAATGTTGTGATTAAAGAATCAAGACTCATATTCATTTTACTTCCTTTGTTTTATTGCAGACAAAATCTAGCAAAAAAGGTATGAACAAAGCAAGAACAAAAAACACCGCCGAAATCGGCGGTTATTTTTTATTTTACGTATCCTTTGACAAGTTGTGAAACATTTATTTTCATACGCTTTTCAATGTAATTTTTTTCACGCAACAAACAGTTTGCCAAATTGTTTAATTTTTCATTGATGCACGCAATTTTGTTTTCATCGTGTTCTGCTTTCAAGATTTCTTTGTTTTCATTGAATTTTTTTATAATACCATCCATTGTTTCTGTCTTTGTAATATGATTTTTTGGTATTACATATGGGTTTACATGAACAATTCTGGAATCGCGAAGCGGGTCTGCAACTTCGATACCATAAATGTCTTCAAGACGACCATTTTCGTTTCTAACAATCGGCAAAAGATGAGATTCTTGAAAAATTTGTTTATCAATATTTTGTAATTTTTTAACCATTAAAAATCCTTTTTTAACCTGGCGAAGTATACTATTCTTGTGCCAAGTGTCAAGAATTATTGTCTTGCTTTTTTATGCAATCATCAGTACTATGCGACTTAGAGTTTTGGGAGTAGTAGAGAGACGGATTTAGAAAAAGGACGTTTAATGTCAAAAAAAGTAGAACCTGTTTATATCCCAAAAGTTAGGATAGACCAAGCCGGATACGCATCATTTGATCATTATCCAATTTATGACATAAGTGATTCTTATAAATCATTAAGACTGCGCGGAAACCCAGGTGTTACACAGCTTTCTGATATTTGTGTTGGACCTTATATTGATTATGATTCAATAAAAGGTTTTAAAACACGGTCAGTTGATGATTGTCTTGTTGTGTGTGATTCAGACAAAAACAGAATTACGATTTATGATCAAACAACAATCGAATCAAAAAAATTTGATTGGACCAATTCAAATTCGAACCAAAAACCAATCTTTTTTGAGCCACAATTGACCTTGTTTGCAAAACCTAAAATGGTAGATGAACCACGATACGCAACAAAAGAACAATCATGTGTTGAAACCGAAGTTTTTAAAATCATACAAGACATGGGTTTTGATTTCTTTTTATCTGATACCTCAAAAAGGTTTTTCAAACCTTTGCCACGTCAAAACGGAAAAACAATAAAAGATTCTGTTGCACCTGATTCTGCATTTTTAATAAAGACTGATAAAGCATCATATTCATGGTATAAGATATACAGCGAAAAAATGTCTTTCGTAGTGACTCGTTTTTCTAAGGATTCAAAAAAAGAAACACAAACAATAAATAACATTGCGGGTTTAATCAAACAACTGCAAACAGACAGGGTTGCACGCAATAATTATATCAAACGAACATATGGCATGTAAAAAACCGCCCGTTTGGGCGGTTTTTTTTATTGTATCAGCAATTCTTTGCCATGGACATCGACGTTAATGGTTGAACCTTCGCCAACATGACCAGACAAAATCAAATCTGCAATTTTATCTTCGACCGCGGTTGTGATAAGACGTTTCAAAGGTCTTGCCCCGAATACAGCATCATACCCATTGTCGCCCAACCATTGAATTGCTTTGTCTGTCACACGCAAAGACATTTGACGCTCAGCCAATCTCTTTTCCAAAATCTTTAATTGGATTTTTACGATGTCAGCCATCACATCTTTGCCAAGTTGATTAAAGAACACTATTTCATCAATACGGTTGATAAATTCAGGTCTAAACTGCTTTTTCACCGCGTCCATATTTGGCAAATTGCTTGTCATGATGATAATCGTATTTGTGAAATTAACTATACGGCCCTGCCCGTCTGTAAGGCGTCCATCATCCAATATTTGTAAAAACACATTGAATACATCTGGGTTAGCCTTTTCAATTTCATCGAACAATAACACTTGATAAGGTCTGCGACGCACAGATTCTGTTAATTCACCACCCTGTTCATATCCGACATATCCCGGAGGTGCACCGATTAAGCGCGCCACAGAATGTGGTTCCATATATTCACTCATATCAATACGCGTCATCGCAGTATCATCATTGAATAAATATTCTGCCAAAGCCTTTGCTACTTCGGTTTTACCAACCCCAGTTGGCCCCAAGAACATAAATGAACCCGATGGTCTGCGCGGGTCAGAAAGCCCTGCACGCGAACGACGGATGGCACGTGCAACAACACTTAATGCATGGTCTTGACCAACAACACGTTTACGCAATTCGTCTTCGATATTCAACAATTTTGCTTGTTCTTCCATAGATAATCTATCTGCTGGGACCCCTGTCCATTTAGACACAACCGCAGCAATATGTTCTGGCAAAACTGTTTTATATTCTTTGGATTCTGTATTTTGTTTTTTAATTGCCTCTTCCAATTCTGGAATTTTACCATATTGCAAGGCAGACGCTTTTTCATAATCACCATTACGCATAGCAATTGTAACTTCGGCACGCGCAGCATCCAGCGCAGCCATCGCATCAGACAAACCTTTCATTTTCTTTTGTTCGTCTTTCCAAGCAGCTGTCATTTCAGCAGATTCTTTTTCTTGCTTTGCAATTAGACTTTCCAAATCTTTCAAACGCTTTTTAGATTCTTCGTCTTTTTCTTTCTTTAATGCCTGTTGTTCAATTTTTAATTGCATTAAATGTCTGTCTAATTCATCCAATTTTTCTGGTTTAGACGCAATTTCAATGCGGACTCGCGCAGCCGCTTCATCAATCAAATCAATTGCTTTGTCAGGCAAAAATCTGTCTGTGATATAACGATTCGACAATTTTACAGCCGCAACCAAGGCACTATCCGAAATACGAACACCATGATGACCTTCGTATTTATCTTTTAATCCACGCAAAATTGAAATAGTATCGTCTACCGTTGGTTCATCTACATACACAGGTTGAAAACGACGCGCAAGGGCAGCATCTTTTTCGATATATTGACGATATTCATCCAACGTAGTTGCACCCATACAATGTAATTCTCCGCGCGCCAGCATAGGTTTTAACAAATTACCAGCGTCCATAGAACCTTCGCCTTTGCCTGCGCCAACCATAGTGTGCAATTCATCAATGAACAAAATAATTTGACCGTTTGATTCTTTGACTGCTTTCAAAATTGCTTTAAGTCGTCCTTCAAATTGACCGCGGAACATAGCACCCGCCATCAAAGCCCCCATATCCAACGACAACAATTTTTTCTTTAATAAATTTTCTGGAACATCACCGGATATAATACGTTGCGCCAAACCTTCGACAATAGCTGTTTTACCTACCCCCGGATTACCAATCAGGACCGGATTATTTTTGGTTCTGCGGGACAATACTTGGATAGTTCTTCTGACTTCTTCTTCGCGTCCAATCACAGGATCCAATTTACCATCAGCCGCCAATTTAGTAAAATCCGTAGTGTATTTTTCAATCGCTTGTTGTGGCGTTTCTTGAATTTCTTCTGGATTCATGATTTCACCTCTTTTGTTTATTTTTTATTTCTGATGTTTATATAGTCGCATATTTTTGAAATTCAAGCCATCGGACAAAAGACCTATTTATACAAAAAAATAAAATCATTACTTGACTTTTGGCAAATTATAGTATAAATTATGCCTCAGTAATTAAAGGATTAAAAATGCCACGTGTATGTAAAGTAACTGGAAAAAAAACAATGGTAGGAATGAATGTATCGCATTCTATGCGCCATACAAAACGCACATTCTTGCCTAACTTACAAAAATTAACATTCCACAGCGATGCTTTGAATCGCGATTTTACCCTTCGTATTTCTACGGCTGGTTTGCGCACTTTGACAAAGCACGGTGGTTTGGATGCCTATGTAATGGCAAAACCTGTTTCTCGCTTGACCGAAGAGATGGCAGCTATTAAAAAAGCCATTGAAAAGAAAAACGGCAAAGCTGAAAAACCTGCGAAAAAACCGGTTCATAAACCAAATCGCAGCGCACGCCTTGTAAAAAAGGTAGATGCAAAGAAAGCAGCCGCCAAGAAAAAATAACAACGGTTGTTTAATGTTCTGGCTCTGTGGCGGAACTGGTAGACGCGCTTGACTCAAAATCAAGTTCTGAAAGGAGTATCGGTTCGATTCCGATCAGAGCCACCAGAAATAAAGAAATCATCCCTTGTGGATGATTTTTTTATTTGTGTTTGGGTGTGACGGAAGCGAACCGATCGGTTCGGCACGATAGTTGGCGCAAACAAGTGTCAACGCAGTTTGAGTCTTACGTGTGCGAAAGCTGTCCGCCACGATGAAATCGTGGTGGAATTCCATTCCGATCAGAGCCACCACCAATTTTTCTAAACAAAAAATACGGTATTTATGTCCCGTTTTCACTATTACGACATCAATTGTTTCGCCACACGACAGTTTCGAACAAACTTTCTATTTTCTTTTTTAATTCTTCATCATTGAAAAATTGTTCACGGTCTGCAGCAGTTGTTTTTTGGGTTTCGTCTTCATGATACGGGGTATATTTTTGGATTGCGAAATTCTTTGCGCCCAAGCGGGATACCGTTTCCGCAATTTTCAATAAATCGTTTTTTGAAACAAAGCGTGGGTCGCAAGTAGTACGCACTTCTAACCCATGCCCTGTCGATACCCAATATTGCAAAGATTCTATCATACGGTCATACGCGATATCTATCCCTGTTAAATCTTTGTAATGTTCACGCGTTGTTTTGAAATCAAGACCTATCCAATCAACTATATCGGGGACTTTCTTTAATAATTCTGGATAAAAACCATTAGTATGCAGACCAATTAAAAAACCAAGTTCTTTGACACGTTTCATATATTCAATCGTTGCATCAGCCTGCATCAATGCTTCGCCACCAGAAAAAACTATGCCTTCCAATTTACCAACCCGAGCCTTTATCCAATCAAATACTTTTTCCGGGTCGTATTCGCCTTCGCCCAGCGGAATAAGATGCGGATTCGAACAATATTTACAATTAAATGGACAGCCCTTTAGAAATAATACAGCGGCCAATTTCCCTGGATAATCTATCGTTGTAAAGGAAACCAAGCCGCCGATTTGTATTTGTTTCATAACCCAAAACCCGCCTTATGCAGCCTTTTTTAACAATTCGCTGTGACGTGCACCTGCGGTTAAAGAGTTTGCTTCTGTAAATGTTTTTCTTTCACAAAATTCTGCATATTTACCAATGTTAAAGTTTTTCACAGGTCTGATATATCCCATCGAGCGTGAAAATGTTTCGCATGGTGTTCTTTGTTGTGGGTTCATAGTTTCCTCCTTTCCTTTTTTATTTTTTGTTTTTTTTGTTAATTGTTATTTGTGGTCGCAACATTTGCATTGGCAATCATTAGCAGCGATTTCTGCATCGCATTTCGGACAAAAATCGTGTCTGCCCGGCAAATAACCGTGTTTAGGACAAATTGAAAATGTCGGCGTCAATGTCATGTATGGCACTTTGTAATTTTCAAATATTGTACGAACGATTTTTTCTGCCGCTTCGCCAGATGAAACTGGTTCACCCATATAAAGGTGCAACATTGTGCCACCTGTATATTTGCGTTGCAATTCTTCTTGGTGTTCAAGTGCGACAAATGGGTCGTCTGTGAAATACACCGGCAATTGAGTCGAATTAGTATAATATGGCGCATCAGCCGTTCCTGCTGTTAATATATCAGGAAATTCTTTTTTATCTGTTTTTGCAAAACGATATGCACAGCCTTCGGCTGGGGTTGCTTCTAAATTATACAGATTACCTGTCTTTTCTTGGAAATCTGCCAAATTAGTTCTTATAAAATCCATTACTTCCAATACCAAGTTTTTACCAAATACCGTGGCGATATTATCACTGCCGTTAGTGAAATTCATCACCATTTCATTGGCACCGTTTACACCAATCGTAGAAAAGTGATGGTTCCAATTGCCCAGATAACGTTTTGTGAATGGATATAAACCCCTTTCCAAATTCTTCGAGATAATTTTACGTTTGATTTCCAAAGAATCACGCGCCAAATCAAGTAATGTTTTCAATTCGCGCAACAAACCTTCGCGGTCGCCCTTGTGTTTGTAACCAAGACGAGCCAAATTGATAGTAACAACCCCGATAGAACCAGTCTTTTCAGCACTGCCAAACAAACCACCACCACGTTTCAACAATTCACGTACATCAAGACGCAATCTGCAACACATAGAACGAACATCTGTTGGATTCAAATCGCTATTCAAGAAATTTTGGAAGTTTGGTATACCATATTTAGCAGCCAATTCAAACAAAGGTTTTACATTCGGATGTTCCCAAGGAAAATCATCTGTGATATTATATGTTGGGATCGGGAATGTAAATGGGCGTCCTAATGCATCACCTTCGGTCATAACTTCGATAAATGCCCTGTTAATCATATCCATTTCTGGTTGTAAATCACCATATGTGAAATCTACCATTTTTTTACCTACAAACGGACGCTGGTCGCGTAAATCTTTTGGACAAGTCCAATCGAAAGTGAAGTTAATAAATGGCGTTTGAGTTCCCCAACGACATGGCACAGAGCAGTTGAACACCAATGTCTGCATAGCGTTTTTTACATCTGGGTATGTCAATTTATCAAGACGAACATATGGCGCAAGGTAAGTGTCAACCGATGAAAACGCCTGAGCCCCAGCAAATTCGTTTTGTAACGTGCCAAGGAAATTCACCATATGTGATACCGCTGTCGCCATGTGTTTTGCCGGTTCACATTGCAAATAACCAGGCACACCATTAAATCCTTCGTATAACAATTCACGCAAAGACCAACCCGCACAATACCCAGTCAACCATCCCAAATCATGAATATGGAAAGCAGCTGTCTTGTGAGCTTCGGCAACTTCTTTTGGATAAATACTTAACCAATATTCAGCAGTCATACGTTCGCTGCTGCGCAGGATAAGACCACCAATAGAATAACCAATATTTGCGTTTTCTTTGACGCGCCAATCCGCTTCGCTTACATAACCACCAATAACAGAAACAGCATCAACCAATGAACCACGCGTTTCAGCACGTTTTTGACGATAAATGATATAGCTTTCTGCTGTTTTATATGCATGCGCATCCATCAAAGTTTGAATAACAATATCTTGGATACTTTCTACATCTGGGGTTTGACCCGCATATTTAGCATCCAATCTTGTTAATACATCTTGGGTGATTTTAGCAATATCAGCATCAGATATTTCGCGTGTCACAGCCACAGCACCCTTAATCGCGTCAAAAATCTTTTTGGCATCAAAAGGCACAACTTCACCAGAACGTTTTTTTATCGAAGCCAACCCACATGTAAGTGTGGATATAACTTGAATTTGAACTTCGTTTGCGTTACCAGACATTTTTTTACCCCTTCATTTGACAAAAAATACTATATATTGTGTCTCTCGATTCCCTTTGGACACAGTATATAGTATTTATTAACGAATCACATCATTAAAAAAAAATTTTTTTTGTTTTTTTTACTTGCTTTTTTGAAAAGCCCAATATCTGCGGCACACAAAGGTTTTTGTTCTTATCGATTCGGCATATTTTAATATACTAAACCCCCTTTTGTGTCTATTTTTGAAAAAAAATAGCAAAAAAACGATTCGAAATAGCACAAAAAATCAAAATATAGATAGTTTTTTATCGATTCGAATCAAGATATTGATTTTTTGTGTTTATCATATTGAATTAAGGCGATTTTATAAAAAAACATTAAAAATCTGAATATTTTTATAAAAAAAGAATGGGATGATGGGACGGACCCAAACGCAAAACAAAAGAATAGATTCGTGCGAAAGCCATCATCCCATATATTCTCTCTTCTCTGCTTTCGCTGATATTATTTTATCATAAAAAAAAGATTTGTAAAATTAAAAAAATGCCCGACGAAGCGGGCATTTCAAGAACACCGTATATCAAATTCTTATCTGCGATTGTATTCGCAAGACGGTTTATCGCCGAAAATCCAAACGATTAACCATATCAAAGCTGCCAAACCAATCAAAACATAAAAGAATCTTGAAAACATTGTCATAGGTCCAAAAATCCAAGCAATGATATCGAATTTAAATAATCCGACCAATCCCCAGTTCAATGCACCTATTAATGACAAAGGTTTTAAAACATATTGTGTAAATCCAGACATTTTTTTCTCCTTGGGTTAAAAGTCTTAAGACAAAAACATTATAACCGAATCGTCATTATATTTCCGCAGGAACAATTTCCCTTTGGTCAAAACATAAAAAAAAAACACCCCGACTGGGGTGTTTATAAACATATAAATTATTTTTACGGGGTTGTCTGTTGAGATGAACCAGATTGTCCCTGTTGTGTTGTATCAACACGCCATCCAGCAAATCTATACCCTGTTCTGGTTGGTGTTGGCGGCAATGTGACATCACCGTCGTAATCACAATATGTACCGCCGCCAGTAACTGTACCGCCGTTATAACCATTCTTCCAATCAAGATTAATTCTGTTCGGCGTCCAATCAGCATAACAAGTGATACCATTTGAATTATGAACATATACCGTAGCGCCGTTAGCAATCAAAGGCGTTCTGCCGTTCGTCATAGTATAAGCAGTATTTGTTGAATCACTTAAACCTTCTGTACATTTCCAACCATTAAAGCCGTATCCTGGCAATGTGCAAGATGCACTAAGCGCGCCAGAACCGTCCATAGGTATATTTCCTGTTGGTGGAACTGGTCCCGTGCCATCTTGGGTTGTAGATGCACCGTTTGGATAATTACAATTAAATGTAATCGTAATAGGGTTTGCAGTATACGCAGCATACACAGTCACATCACCATCAGTCTGCCAAGGTGTAGCACCGGTCCAAGGATTATTCAAAGTATTATTTGTAAATGTTGGTGTTAAATCCATTGTCCAACCAGCAAATGAATAACCAGGCGCCGCATAGATTCCAGTTTGTGATGCAGCAGCATTCGCGCCACCACCAGTCAAAGCAACATAATTACTGTCGTATCTGGCACCACCAGTTGGATTAGTTGTTTCATTATATTCATCAACATAATTATTAACACCGGTCGCAGCATGCGCACCTTTGTTATAAGTGACACTGTAACGTTTGGCGCTCCATTGTGCTTCCAAATTCACAGAACCACTATAAGCGCCCAAAGTATTGTAATCACAATCATTGTTTTGTGCAACGCCATTAACAACAGCAATACCTGTTGGAGTTACAGGATCATCAGCAAACGCCGGGCATGCCATACATAAAATAACCGCCGATGTTAAGAAAACTTTTTTCATTTTTCTCTCTTCTCTTTACACTAGTAATTATATCACAAAAATTTCATAAACCAAATTTTTGACAAAATAAAATATTTTTGCCAAAAATGTATAGACAAACACGCAGAAATCTGCGAAAAATATTTTTCAGAAAAACAGGAAAAACACCCAAAACCGATTCGCAAAAATGTATAGACAAAAAATTTTCAAAAAAAAATCAAGAGTTTTTTGTGTACAACAAAAAACACCCCGTTCGGGGTGTTTTTTGTTGGATACAAAGTTTTCCTTGGTATTAAGGATTTTGATTGTTCGAAGCCGCTCTGACTTTCCATCCTTCAAAGGTATAACCTGTCTTGGTTGGTTGATTTTCAGGTATATTGATAACATCATCATATACACAGCTTTCAGCTTCATCTTCAACTTCCATAGCTTCACCACCGTTTTCAGCTGTATCATCATACCATGCCAAGTTGATTCTATTTGCACCATAGACTGCCGTACATGTCGTGGAAGCACCAGTATAAGCCCATGTTATGCTGCCCCCTGCTGTCTGTGTTCCGTTAAGACCTGTACAACTCCAACCTTGGAAAGTATAACCTGTCTTTGCACAATTGCCGCTGTTCGTAGCAAATGTGTAAGAAGAATCATACGTTGCAGTACCACCATTTGGTTCTGTACCACTTACCCCCGTACCACTTCCACAAGAATATGTGACGGATGTTGTGCCTGCCAACCATTGTGCAGTACAAACCAAATCGCTTGCCACGTTCCATGGATTAACCGTTTGTCCATTAGAGTATGAAAGTCCCGTAATAGAACCACTGGTATTTTCACAGGACCAACCATTAAATCCATATCCAGTAAGCGTGAAAGCGTTCGTCGCCAATGTTGCAGAAGAACCATATTCTGCATACGTTGCAGCAGTCGTTCCCGTTGCAGCTGTTCCACCAGAGGCACTGTTATTACTGTCACCCGCAGCGTATGTTATATTATATTGCATTGGCATATAGGCAGCGTATACTGTTTTGTCAGACGTTTCTGTCCATTGGCTTGTTCCTGTCCATGCATTTGTAACCGTTCCAGTATTAATCGCACCTGTTTCATTAGTTCTGGCAGTTCTGGTAACTGTTGGGTTTGAATCAGTAGACCAACCCATAAATTTATACCCTGTCTGTGGAGTAGCCGCAGCAGATGCGCCCGCTGGGATAGTATATGCACCATCGTATGTTGCACCATCTGTATCTGTATAATTCGAAGCAGCCGCACCAGCACCCTTGTTATATATCACATCATATGTTTCTGGTGTCCAAGTAGCAGTACACGCCAGATTCGATATATATTGGAACGGATTAATATGAGCCTGATTTGCATATGTATTAGTCACAGATGTTCCACTGGTATTATTTCCAGTACAAGACCATTGATTGAAACGATATCCCGTAACCGCATATGTATTCGCATTTAATGTTACATCCGTATCAAATATCGCGTCTTGATTTCCCATCGTTGTCGCAGTCACATTATGTGAATGCCCATTATTACTAGCGGTTCCACCAGCAAATGAAATTTGGTATGTTACAGGAGTCCATCTTGCTTCGAATGCAGCGTCTGAATTGTCCGCTTCTTGACCGGTAATATCTTGAACACAGGTAGGCGTTTCGCCACCGGCAGAATACGTCTGTGTATTAGAATTATAATCAATGTCTGTTGTTGCAAGCGCTGGGCAAGCCATACACAAAATAACCCCAGAGGTTAAAAATAGCTTTTTCATATATGTTCTCCTTCCTTTTATAAGGGCATTATATCACAAATCGAAATTAAAAAAAAACAAAAAATGCATATTTTTATAAAAAAATTCAAAACCCCAGTTTCCTGGGGTTTTTTGTCTTCGTAAAAATTATTTTTTACGTGGATGTTTAACCGCCGCTTGTGCCGCAGCAAGACGCGCAATTGGCACACGGAACGGAGAACATGACACAGAATCAAATCCTAATTCATGGAAGAATTCAACAGATTCTGGGTCGCCACCGTGTTCGCCACACACGCCAAGATGGATTTTGTCGCCCTTGGTTGCGCGTGCTTTGGTCACAGCGTCTTTAATCAACAACCCAACGCCCAATTTATCCACAGACGCAAATGGGTCCGCTACATAAACGCCACGAGAACGATATTCATCCAAGATTTTACCTGTATCGTCACGAGACATTCCCAATGTTGTCTGTGTCAAATCGTTTGTTCCAAATTCAAAGAATTCACAACTTTCTGCGATTTCGTTCGCCAAAACTGCAGCACGAGGCAATTCAATCATTGAACCAACATGATATTCAATAGAATCCCCAGTTTCTGCAAATAATGCTGTTGCTGTCGCATCAATTACTGATTTAACGATATCAACTTCTTTTTTGGAACCAACAAGTGGAACTTCGATTTCTGGATAAACATTAACACCAGATTTCTTGCATTCCAGCGCAGCAGACAATATTGCGCGTGTTTGCATTTCACAAATTTCTGGATATGTAATTGCAAGACGGCATCCACGATGTCCCAACATTGGATTTTGTTCTTTCAAAGCTTCACTTCTGGCCTTTACAAATTCTACTGGTTTACCAATATGTTTTGCCAATTCCGCCATATCTGCGTCTGTATGAGGCAAGAATTCGTGTAGAGGCGGATCAATCAAACGGATTGTCACTGGCAGACCATCCATAATTTTGAACAATTCTACAAAGTCAGCCTTTTGATATGGTAACAATTTATCCAACGCAGCGCGTCTGCCCGCTTCGTCATCAGCCAATATCATTTCGCGCATATCTTGGATACGGCTTGGGTCAAAGAACATGTGTTCTGTACGTGCCAAACCAATACCTTCGGCACCAAAATCGCGAGCCTGTTTTGCGTCTTTTGGAGTTTCTGCATTTGCTTTGACTTTCAAACATTTGATTTCATCAACCCATTTCATCAATGTACCAAAATTACCAGTCAATTCTACGGATACTGTTGGAACTGCACCTTCGATAATTTGTCCTTTGGCACCATCAATAGAAACCCAATCACCTTCGTGAATAACCACGCCAGATGTTGTTTTCATAGTTTTTGATTCATAATCAATTTTGATGTCTGGTGAACCAGATACACAAGGCGTTCCCATACCACGTGCCACCACAGCTGCGTGAGAAGTCATACCACCGCGCGCAGTAATAACACCTTGGGCCGCGTTCATACCAGCAATATCTTCTGGGGATGTTTCAACGCGGATAAGCATAACTTTTTTGCCTTCTTTGTGCCAAGCTTCTGCATCTTCAGCATTAAACACAGCCATACCCACAGCTGCACCTGGGGAAGCAGGCAAACCTGTAGCGATAACGCGTTTTTCTGCCTTTGGGTCCAACATTGGATGCAACAAGTGATTCAATTGGTCTGCACCAACGCGCAAAATAGCTTCTTCTTTTGTTAACAAGCCTTCTTCGACCATTTCTACAGCCATACGGACAGCAGCAGCTGCTGTTCTTTTACCGTTACGGCATTGCAACATCCACAATTTTTTATGTTCAATTGTGAATTCCATATCTTGCATATCTTTGTAGTGGCGTTCCAATTTATCACGAACATCAACCAATTCTTTGTAAACTTCTGGCATTGCTTCTTCCAAAGATACACGACCAGAATCATCTTTAGCCATAGGCTGTGGTGTTCTGATACCTGCCACAACGTCTTCACCTTGGGCGTTAATCAAATATTCACCGTAATATCTGTTTTCGCCAGTTGCTGGATCACGAGAGAAGCACACACCAGTTGCACAATCATCACCACAATTACCAAATACCATTGCTTGAACATTTACAGCAGTTCCCCAATCACCCGGGATATTATTCAATTTACGGTATGTAATAGCCTTTTTAGACATCCAAGAACCAAACACAGCGCCGATACCCATTTTCAACTGTTCCCATGGGTCTTGTGGGAAAACTTTACCAATTTTAACACCGATTTCTTTGAATTTTTCGACCAATTCTTTCAAATCTTCGGCTGTTAATTCTGTATCAACTTTGTATCCTTTGTCTTCTTTCATACGTTCCAAAGTATGTTCAAACAAATCAATGTCTGCACCCAACACAACGTCAGAAAACATCATAATAAAACGACGATAAGAATCATAAGCAAATCTTTCGTTATTTGCCGCTTTGGCCAAAGCTTTTACTGTTTCATCGTTCAAACCCAAATTCAAAACTGTATCCATCATCCCTGGCATAGAAACACGTGCGCCAGAACGAACAGACACCAACAATGGATTTTCGTTATCTGCGAATTTTTTGCCCATAATAGATTCTATGTGAGCGATACCAGCCTTGACCTGGTCCATCAAATCTGTTGGATATTGCTGACCGTTTTCATAATAATATGTGCAAACTTCGGTTGTCACCGTAAATCCAGCAGGCACAGGCAATCCAACCAAATTCATTTCTGCCAAATTAGCACCCTTGCCCCCCAAGAGATTACGCATATCTGCGCGACCTTCGGCGGAGCCGTTTCCAAATGTATAAACCCATTTATTTGCCATGGTTTCTCCTTTGTATATTGATTAAACCGGCCGTATTTTGATAGAAAACATCCATAAAAGCAAGAATAAAATGGTATATACAAACATTTTTATGTAAAAGGCTAGGAATTTATGAGATGTTGACTTTTGATTATAAATCTACTAATCTGGTAATCGGTTTGAAAAACAGGACAAGCAAAATGGAAAAATTATCAGCTGCGATGAAACAGCGTGTTTTAGAAAATATGTTTGTAAAAAATTATAAACGCATGTGGCCCTACATTAAACCAGTATGGGGGCGCGCGTTATTAACGTTGCTTTTGGCAATTCCTGTTGGTTCTATGGATGCTGTGATAGCTTGGGCTATTAAACCATATACTGATGCGGTTATGGTTGAACAAACAATGCAATCAAGTTGGTATATTCCCGTATTAATCGTTGCGTTTACCGCGGTCCAAGGCGGATTAACATACACACTTAATTATCTTAATACTTGGGTTGGCGGAAAAATCACTAACGCATTAAAGGCAGATTTATTCAAAAAATTATTGATGTTTGAAACGGAATTTTTTACATCAAAAAATTCCGGGGAAATATTGATAAGATTTAATTCTAATGCAGATGCCGCGTGTGCAGGTTTACTGTCCAACCTTAAATCTTTTGTTCAAAAAATCTTTACTTCAT
>CAMYYT010000020.1 GCA_947303585.1 uncultured Pseudomonadota bacterium
ATCATAGATCAGCAGTATTTATTAAACAACACGCCGAACGGTGTATTGAATTCCATTTTAGAATCGTTAAAACAAGAGTTGTCGCCTGATAATGTAAAACAAATAAAAAATATATTGTTTTACAAATGGATTTATACAAATGGTATGAAATCTTTGTTGCTGGACCAACAATCAGATTATATTGTAAAAACGGATGCAGGATATGAATTTGTGCCAAAGCAGGAACTTTACGGACATTTATTACAAATCAAAGATTATTTCGATTATATGACAGATTTTTATATTGAAAAAAATATGTCTTATAAATTGAAATTAGGACTGTTTACATCGGAAACATTTGAGTCTGCATTTCACAAGGCCAACATTGAATTTGAAAAACGTGTAAAAAGAAATTCTGCGTTGGGCATAGATAATGAAAAAAATATTTTAATGCATCTTGATGATGAATATAAGCTTGTAAAATTAAACACAGTATATGATTTGGATTACGAAGGGTTATGTATCGGACACTGTATCGGCGAAGGTGTCTTGGACAAAGAAATAAATGATAAAAAATCAACAATAACAGTTTGTTCTTTGCGTAAAGACATGTTGATAAAAGAACGCATGTCTGGAAAAAACATGATTCGGTCAATACCTTTTGCTTCAATTGTCATAGATCGTTTTGAAAAACGTACAAATGGAAAATTGTACGGTAATGTAATTTCTATCGAAGGACATATAGCAGGCACAGTAAGATATTATCTTAAAAACAAATTGGAAAAACAAGATGCATGGAAAGGTAGATTCCCACCATACGTTCATGCTATGCCAATATCAAACGAAGAAATTATGTTTCGTGATACAGAATTACAACAAACACTGATAAATTTATTTATGCAAAACGAATTGGTAATATGTGGCGAAAGAAAATATACGCCATGTTTGACCAAAGATTATAATATTGGTATGCCAACAACATATTCTGTACGCGTTAAAAACCAAGATGATTTAATTCGTGTCGCCAATCAAGGCATTCATCATATTGTTGTACCGTCATATGATATTTTTATGTCAACAATTCAACCAATCAAGGTGGAAACTTTTGATAATAAAAATATAATAGATATAACAAAAGCTGGAACATACGATTTAACAGAATTGCAAAATTTAAATACAATAAATGTTTTTGCGAATTGTGTGACAATATATTGTTATAATTGTAATAATTTACAACGTGTGAATCGTTCGCCGGATACAAATGTGTTGATGGAGCGTAATAAATATAATATTATACAAAATATTCGTTAAGGGATGTTTCAATGAAAATATACAAAGATGGATGGTTAAAAACCGACGGCAAACACAAGATTTATTATATGCAATTGGGCAATCCAAATGGGATTCCGGTTTTGTCTTTTCATGCCGGCCCCGGCGATTGTTCATGGGCGGGTTTTTATGATTTTTTGGACGAAACAAAGTATAATATTATAACATTCGATCAGCGTGGTTGTGGAAAATCTGAACCGTTCGGTGAAATCGCGGATAATACAACCGACAAAATTTTGACTGATGCAAAGGCGTTGTTGGATTTTATAGGGATTCGCGAAAAATGTATTTTATTTGGTGGATCATGGGGCTCTGCATTGGCGTTGTCTTTTGGTGCCAGATATCCAGACACAACAAAATCATTGGTGTTGTCAAATGTTCTGTTGGGGCGTCATCACGATTTAAAAAAACTTATGTGTGATTTAAAAATTTTTAAGCCGTTATCAAATTACAATGTTGATGAAAGTAATATATTTTTGAAAATAAAACATGCAATACAAAATAATGACATTGAATTTATATCAAAATACAATGATTATGAAATATACAAATACACTTTTCATAAAAATAACGGATTAAAAACAAATTTAGCTGGTAAAGATTTTTTGCAAAAACGTCTATATTGTCATTTTTTATGTAATAATTTATTTTTGCCGGATAATGGTATTGTGGATGAATTGACCGCGCTATCGGGAAAGCCGATTTATTTGGTGCACAATAAATACGACCCAATATGTAATATAGAACAGGCGCATCTTTTAAAAAAACTGTTGCCACAAACCGAATTGGTCGTGTTAAATAAACGTGGACATGGGGGCGATTTTCAAATTGACACAATTAAAAAATTCTTTAAAAAAGCTTAATATATGCCTGATTTATCCTGGATATCCACCATACGAACGGGAGTCTGGGGGAATTGCGTCTTATGTCCAAGAAAATGTAAGGTTTTTAACCGCCATGGGGCATAATGTTGTTGTTATTTCGCGTGCACCGGATATATCGCATGTTATAGAAACAAATACCGATAAAACAAAAATAATATATTTGCCTCATTTTCTGCCACGCATCTGCAAATTTTTTACCCCACTAAAATTTAATAAATATGGTGCATATTTTTATTCATACAAAGCATATAAACAATTAAAAAAAATAGAAAAAGAAAATCATATTCACTTTGATGTCATCGAAACCAGCGATTGGGGCGGCGAAGGTTATTTCTTTGTAAAAAAATTCCAAGACAGGACAATTATAAAATGTGACACCCCCAGTTTTATATCGGAATCATACAACCCCAACAATCCAGCGTATCTAAGTTCTTTTGTAAAGAAATTGGAACAAAGAACATTATTGAATGCGAAAAACATTGTCACAAACAGCAAAATTTTGATGCAAAAAATCTGTGCTGTGTTGCACAAAGATTTACCATTCACATTGGTACAATTGTCAATAAAAACAACACCAATTAAAAAAACAAAATACACCAATAAATTTTCAAAAAACAATCCAATGAAAATAATATTTTCTGGTCGCATAGAAGAACGCAAAGGGATTTTTGGTTTAATAGATGCTATAAAACAACTTCGAAAAAAAGGATTGTATATAGAACTTCACTGCTTTGGTGCGACAACGCCAATGAAACATACTGACAGTATAACACTATTAAAAAACGAGGGGTATAGTTGGCTCCATTTTTATGGACAAATTCCCAGAGACCAAATAATGAAAGAATATAAAAATTATGATTTGTGTGTTGTGCCGTCAGTGTTTGATAGTTTTTGTCTGACAGCATTAGAAGCGATATTTTCAAAAATTCCAACTATAGTTTCCGATACAACAGGCATTTCAGATTTAATATCGGATAAATTTCTTGTCTTCTCTTTTCCCATAGATATTATATCAAAAATAAATGATGTGTATTTTAATTACGCATCCTATGCAAGAAAGACAGATTTGGTATTGAATGATTTACTTTGTAAAACCGATAGGGCAAATATCGATCGTATGACATATTATTTTAAAATCGCCAAACAAAATAATTTAAAATCAAAGTGTTAACCATAACTTGTTTGATAAAAGCACAAAAACCTGTCTGTGTTTAAAAATCGAAAATATGCCAATTATTTCTATCTTAAGATATTTGCTTCAATATCTTATGCTTTAACATATTTGTATCACTCATATATAATCTTTTAGTTGCCGAACCCTAAAAAAACATATCTATTCAGGAGAAAACCGGCATCGGGATTTTGGGCAAGGTATATAGTTGCGGTGAATTTTGGCGGGTTGGGCGCGGATGGCGATATACATTGGTAATGTTGTAGGTAAAAATCGCCGGAAACAGGGCGAAAAAGAACATCCCGTGGAATTACCACGGGATGTTTAATTTTACTGGCGGATGGTGAGGGATTCGAACCCCCGGACGAGTTGCCCCGTCAGCGGTTTTCAAGACCGTCGCATTCGACCGCTCTGCCAACCATCCTAAACTTTTTTCATGCGCGACGGCTCTTTCAAACCGGCGGTTTTGGTAATGCGCAAAACGTTGTTTTGCTCTTACCTCGCTTCGCAGTCAAGACCGTCGCATTCGACCGCGGCTTTCAACCATCCTAAACTTTCGTTTTTTAACCAAGCATAGTGTATATTTTAGTCTGTCAAAAGTCAAATTATTTTTTGTAACGGTTTCCCAAAAATAAACCGCCCGTTTGGGCGGTTATGTGATTTTATTTGGATAACGGACATCTGGTTGCTGCGTATTTTACTTTCGCCTGTATCCGTTTATTAAGACGTAAACACAAAGTGTTGAAAGACATTTTAGACATTTCTGATTTATAATAATTTAAATTAGTCTTGAAATCAGTATTAACTTTGCCAATCAATTTCGCAACAGATGGTTGATATCTGTTGTCTGCTTTGTGAAACAAATACGAATAATCTTCCAAGAATTGTTTCAACACTGTTGATTTAGAAATATCTTCTTTATATTCTGCGTGCAAAGGTGCGTATTTTTCTGTGCGAACCAAAAGTTTCATATATTCTTGCGCAGATTTTTCTGTAAATTGTTTGACCTTGTTTAACATAGATGTTTTGACATCTTTGTCTTTAATAGCTGATTCAAAAGCGTTTTGTATTTCGTTCACACTGTAAGAAACAATATTTTTTTCAAAGCCAAACGGCTTCTTTTTTATTGATATTGTTTTGAATTGTTTGCTAGTAAGGTTTTTCAAAAAAGATTTATATTCTGGGAAATCTACCAGACAAATTCTGCTTTCGCTATTTGTTTTGTTTAAATGCAAACCAGTATCATACCAATTCCATACACCAAGTTTGCTGTTTGCGTCCGATAAACAAGCCATAAGTTTCAAATTGTATAAATTGTAATTTGAAATCATAGATTTTAAGTTTTTTTGTTGTTCCATATTAAACACCTTTTTTGTTTTTGTGATAGTATTATAGGACAAAAAAACAAAAAGTCAACTTTTTATAATTGGACAATTTTATCGATTTTAATGTTTTTCGCAAATAATTCGTCGTGGGATACCAACAATATTGCGCCTTGATATTGGTTTAATGCATCTTCAAGAATAGAAACGCTTTTAATTTCAAGGTTGTTAGTAGGTTCATCCAAAATCAATAAATCTGGTTGTGTTTGGCTGCCGATTATGGCGGCCAGTGTAGCTTTTAGTAATTCGCCTCCTGATAATACAGATACTTTTTTCATTGATTTGTCACCCCGGAAACCAAAACTAGCAGCAATAATATGGGCTTCGTGTCTAGATATATTTGCCATATCCATTATGTTTTCAACCACAGTTTTATTTTTGTCCAATACAGATAAATCTTGGTTAAGATAAGCAATTTTACCAAAAGTTTTAATTTCACCAGATTGAGGGATTAATTCTTTGCAAATTAATTTTAACAAGGTAGTTTTTCCGGAACCATTTTTTCCGATTAATCTTATTCTGGTTCCGCCGTACATAATGAAATCAAAATTATTAAATATGTTTTTTTCTTTGTATGCGAAATTTAATCCTGATATTTGAATCAGTTCTTTATGGTAAAATGGTTTATTAGGCAAAGGTATTTTTATTCTTTCTTCTTGCATTTGCGCAGACAATTCGTGTTGTAAATTTATCTGGGTATCTAATTTTTTTTGAATTAGTGCGCGTTTCTTGGCTTCTGTTTCTTGACTTTTCCCTTTTAAAGCATTGGCGGCAATCGGGCTTCTTTTTCCGTTTTTAATATCTTTTTTCTGTTTAGCTTCATGATGTTGTCGCGTATTTTGAGCGATATTCACAGTATTATTAAGGCGACCAATTTCTTTTTGAGTGTTTATATATTTTGAACGAACGCTTTCTTGTTCGTTGTGTTTTTGTTCAACATAAAAATCATAATTACCACCATAGATTTTAATTTTGCCATTTAATATTTCGATAATCTTGTCTACTTTTTGTAAAAGTTCTCTGTCATGAGAAACAATCACGGCTCCAAAAGGATATGATATTAAACTGTTGAAAAACTTTTCTTTTGCATCTTTGTCTAAATTATTAGTCGGTTCGTCTAACAGTAAAATATCAGCATAACTGTCAAAAGCGCGCGCCAATTCAAAAGATTGTTTTTCGCCACCGCTTTTAGAATCAGAATAATTTATTTGGTTAAGCATATAAAAGCTTGCACCACAAGAAACAGAGCCCTTGTCAGGTGTGATTTGCCCAGCCAGTAGTTTTAACAATGTAGTCTTTCCAGAACCATTATCGCCAATAATTGCTACTTTGTCGATATTGTTAAAAGTAATAGAAACCCCTTCAAACAAATAATTGTTTGCATCATAAGAAAAAAATACATTGGATAAAGAAATAAAATTCATAACAAAAACCTTTTAATGTTGTAAGTTCAAACAAGTTCACAATTTTGTGAACAATTTATAAAAAATCACAACATTACATACGCATCGGTTTTTGTCCTTTTTTATGTTTTATACAGGGCAATTATATATGTAATATTTATAAAATCAAGGTTTTTATTCTGGTTTTGATATAAATCTTCTTGATTATTATTTTTAACTTTTTTAAACTCTATTCGGTGAAAGGAAGTGAATGTGTTTTTTAGTGGTCTGTTTTTAATTATCGGTTTTGTGTTATTGATTTATGGCGCGCATATTTTGGTAGATGGCGCAACTGCGTTGGCGCGTAAGTTTAATATACCAGAAGTAGTCATCGGTTTAACCATCGTGGCATGTGGAACCAGTGCGCCTGAAGCAGCGGTATCAATTTCTTCAGCAATAACAGGAAGTGCTGCTGTGGGAATTGGAAATATACTTGGGTCTAACATAGTTAACCTTTTGTTGATATTGGGAATAAGCGGGTTGATATATAATCTAGACGTTCAAAAAAATACTGTTTTATATGAAATACCGTTTTTATGTTTTTGTTCGTTTTTGTTGATGTTTATGGGATGGCGATATCATATGATTACGCACATGGGGGCATTTGTGCTTTGTGTGTTGTTTTTGACTTTTTTGGGTTATCTTTACTTTATCAGCAAAACAAATAAACCAGAAAACACAGAAAAAGAACACATGTCGTTTTTTAAAATGATGTGTTTCATTGTGTTTGGAATAATTGCCTTGATTTTTGGGGCAAGAATGACGGTAAGTTCTGCAATAGATATGGCTCACTTTTTAAATGTCTCAGAACGAATTATAGGATTAACCATAGTAGCTTTTGGAACAAGTTTACCAGAATTAATTACTTGTGTTGTGGCTGCAATCAAGCGTCGTTCTGACATAGTTATTGGTAATATAGTCGGATCTAATTTGTTTAATATTTTATTTGTCTTGGGGTTAACTGGTTTGATTGTGCCGATACCATTTGAATACGCTTTCTTATTAGATGCGGCCTTGGGGGTTGTTGCTACTGTCCTTTTGTGGTTGTTTGTTTTTAACGATAAAAAATTTAATAGAATAGAAGGATTTTTATTTTTGATAATTTATATCTTTTACACTGTTTTTTTATTTAACTAAGGGTTTGTATTATGAAAATGAATGGTTTAACAAACAAGCAGGTTCTTTTAAATCGTCAAAAATACGGCGCAAATATTATGCCAGAGGCGCCAAGAAAGTCTGCGTGGGATTTCTTAAAAGATGTTTTTCGTGATAAAATCAATATGATTTTGTTGGTAATGACAGTGCTGTTTGGTGTTATGGCTGTGCTTGGTTATGGCGAAATTGTTGAAGCTGTGGGCATAGGTTGTGTATTAATCATTGTATCAATAGTTAATGTAATCACGCAAATGCGAAGCCAAAGTGCCACACTTGAATTGCGCCGTCAGGCATCAAAATTATCTTGCAATGTTTTGCGCAATGGCAAAGTTAGTAATATTGACAGTTCAGAAATAGTTGTTGATGATATTGTTTTGCTTCAGGCTGGTGAAACAATCCCAGCAGATGGTTATATGGTCGGGGGAAAAATAGCCGTAAACAATTCAATTTTAAACGGAGAAAGCGAAGAGGTTAACAAATCTGCTGTCCCTGGATTCAAATATAATCGTGAAGCACCTATAACATCAGATAATTATACTAACGCTAATCAGATTTTTGCAGGAACAACAGTCCAAGGTGGTATGGGAACAATGCTTGTGACAAATGTCGGGATGAATACAGAAAATGCAAAAATATTAAAAACATTGGGTGATGTCAAAGAAGTAAAAACAACACTTCAACTACAATTGGATAAATTGGCTGATAATATCAGCAAAATAGGTGTTGTTTGTGCTGTTTTAATAGCGATTTTAATGATAACAATACATTTGCTTTCGGGCGGAATAAAGACCAGTGGTGATATTATATACATTATAATTTCTGCAATAACTTTGGCGCTAACCATTTTTGTGGCTTCTGTCCCCGAAGGTTTGCCATTTATAATTGGAATCATAACTAGTCAAAATGCGCGTAAAATGTCACGGGCAAATTTGTTAGCTAAAAATCCGCACAAAATTCCAGAAGCAGGCAACATACAACTTTTGTGTACAGATAAAACGGGAACTTTGACATATGGTCGAATGATACCGGTTGCAAATTATACAGCTAATGGCCAAGATGTTGGTTTTAATTTTGAAGAATCGGGTGCGATTTCAGAATTTACAAACGCAATTATTCTTAACGGTCGCGCAATGTTAGATTCCAAAGGAAATATTGTTGGCGGCAACAGCACAGAACGCGCATTGTTTAGTGCGTTAAATTTGTCTTTGTATAAAATTTCCACAATTAAACGCAAAAACAAAATCATAAAGAAAATACCTTTCGATAGTGCTAAAAAATTTTCAATGACAGTTATAACCAAGGGTAAAAAAACGCGAACATATATTATGGCTGCGCCAGAAATGTTATTAGTTCGTTCATCACATTATATTAATGAAACAGGTGAAATTCATCAATTGCATCGGACTACATTAGAAAAAATTTTGAATCAAAATACTAAAAAAGCGCTGCGCTCTATTGCTACTGCATATTATGATGGCGATGTTCAAGATGGTAAAATACCTGACAAATTAGTTTTTATATCGTTGTCTATTCTCAAAGACGAAGTTCGTCCTGGTGTTGTCAAAGTCGTAGATGCTTTACACAAATCTGGTGTCCAAGTGATGATGATAACTGGTGACAATTTAAATACAGCCCAAATGGTAGCAGAACAAAGCGGTATCATAACAGATTATGATGACATAGCAATAACAGCCAAAGAATTTGATAATCTTTCAAATTTCAAAGCGCGCCGTATATTGCCGAAAGTTCGTGTGCTAGCACGTGCAACGCCATACACAAAATTACGGGTCATAGAATTGGCGCGCAAAAACGGTTTGTGTATTGGTATGTGTGGGGACGGAACAAACGATGCACCTGCATTAAAAGCGGCTGATGTTGGTTTTGCGATGGGCGACAGCACAGATGTTTGTAAAAGTGCCAGCGATATAATAATCGTGGATAATAATTTTATATCTATTGCTAATAGTATATTGATAGGGCGAACTTTTACACATAATATTATTAGCTTTCTGCGGTTTCAATTACCTGTGAATTTTATGTTAGTAGGGATAAGTATTTTCTTTCCTTTGTTCATGGGGATAGAAGCATTGACGCCTGTTCATATATTGATAATAAATATCGTAATGGACAGTTTGAATTCTTTGGCTTTTGGTGGCGAAGCGCCACGCAAAGAATATATGATTGAACCAGTAGCTGGCAAAAATTCTCCTTTGATTAGTTTTGATACAATCAAATTAGTAGCATATACAACTTTTGCTGGTTTGTTTATATTTGCAGCAACAACAACAGATTTGTTTATGGAGGCTTTTAATACGATAAATTCTTACACCAGCGCGCTTTTTGCTTTATTGGTGATAATGGCGATGTTAAATGGTTTTTGCGTGCGTGCGCCGAAATATAATATATTTGCTAAACTTAAAAACAATCCTATGTTTATTTTGGTTGCAATTACAGTTTTTGTTGGAACATATCTTTGTGTCACATTTGGTGGAAACGCATTGCACTTAACGCCTTTGAACGCATATCAATGGCTTTTGGCAGTATTGTTTGCAGCAATGATAGTTCCAATAAATATGGTATATAAAATGTTAAAATAATATTAAATAAAAACGACCCATGCGGGTCGTTTTTCAAGAAGTATATATTGCTTAGAATATATATTTAACAGCACCACCGATAATATAAGTCATATCAGATTCATACCCGGAACGTGTTGGAATAACAGCACGTGCAGTTGCTGATAATGTAACATTGTGTGTCAATTCAAAATCCATACCGGCTTTGACTTCTGGGGCAAAAGACCATCTTGTTTCAGAATCGTCGCCAACAATATCAATATGATAAGCCATCATACCCAAACCTGCGCCCAACACCAAATCAATACGATTTGCTTTGTCGCCGCTGATACGAATATAGTTATCATACGAAGCTGCGATATTGAACATATCTGCGCTGGCAACTCTGTCATCTGTGTATTTTGCTTGAACCTTGGAATAGGTTGTCTTGGTAGCGCTTAATGTCAAACCACCGTTATAGATTTGATTGTATTCGCCAGCGCGAACCCCAGATTCAATACCAAAAACAAAGAAATCTGTTGGGAAATCAATCCCTGCAGCGCGTTCAAAATCTTTCACAGAATCAGAATACACCGAACCTTGCAATCCCATTGATGCACCGACAAAAGGTCTGTATTCCATAGCGTTTGCCCCTGCGACAGATACCAACAACGCAGCAGCACTTGTTAACATAATATTTGACTTCATAATATTTCTCCTTTGTGTAAAAGCCACGACATACATTATACTCTTAAAACAAGATATAAACAAGAAGTTTTATTTTGAATTGACTAGCTAGAAAGAAAAGAATAAAATCATAATAAACCAAAGGAGATTAAAATGGCTATGATTTATTGTCGCGAATGTGGGGCGCGCCATTCTGACAAAGCAAAGGCTTGCCCAAAATGTGGTTATACATCCGAAGAAACTTTGTCAAAGAAAGTTAATGAATTAGTAAACGGTAAATCTATGGTTGTTTATTTAATTTTGGCATGGTTTTTGGGGATTTTTGGCGCGCACAGATTTTACGCTGGCAAAACAGGATCTGCGGTGGCAATGTTGTTAATGAGTACATTGGGTTTTTTCTTAATAGTCCCAGTAGTTATATCTGCAATTTGGGCGTTGGTAGATATTATTGTTGGAATATGTAATATCAATACACCAGAAAAAATATTTGTAAAAAAATAAATTATAACGAAATAAAAAAAATCCCGCAATCGCGGGATTTTTTGTAATCTTACTGTCTAATCTGCCATCCAGTCGTATGCCATCCTGTTCTTGTAAATGGACCGCTTGGGAAAGTAACGGCGCCATCATAAGTGCAAGAACCTGCTTGGATCAAAGTGTTTTGATTATACCAATTCAAATTAATAGTGTTCGCATCACAATAAGGTTGTCCACCAAGCGTTCCAAACAATGTTGTCCGGAAAGATGCTTTTTGAGATATCTGATTTGCGCATTCTGCGGCACACTTATTTTGACATATCGGCAAAGTATTGTAAGTATCTGGCACAGGGACTGTTCTGGCGGGTGATACAGATACAGCAGAGCCGTTAGTTATTGTATAACTAGTTAAATTACAATTACAATCGTACTTGTTATCAGCATTAAGTGCGCAAGATGCATTACCGTTAACCTTGGTATCATTGGACCATTTAATTTCCCAATCGCCCGGTGTCATACCAGTTGTTGCGCCTTGGTCATTACCAGAACTACTGCCACCAGTAGAACTATCTAATGCAAGATATTTAATGTTTGTGTTATAAACCCAAAGCATAGATTGCAAAGTATAATTTGCCAATGCCCCCGGCGTATTCATCGCATATCCAGTCACACAATTCAATGCTGTCACCGCGCATGCGCCAATATTATCAAGTATTTGTCCAGCAGAACTGCCGTTATATTCCCTATAAGATGCATTTTGATTAGCATAAGTTGCACCAGTTTCTTTTGCATAATTTGTGACCCCGGCACGTGGATTAAATGTAGCGCACGCCACAGAACCCGTTCTGTAACATTGTTTGTCGCCTCTGGCACCGATATCAGAATTTGCATAATCATTTGGACAATCACTAAGGCCTTGATTGGTTGTACCCACGGTAAACGTCCCCCCGGCACACCAATGTCCCGACGTGCAAGGTTGACATATACTAGCATTGGCGGGTAAATAAGTTCCTGGATTACAATTAACGGTCACCGCGGCATTTTGTTCACATATTGGTTGTGCACCTAAATCACCAAAAAGCCCAGAACGAAAATTTTGGTTGCTTGCTATGAAGCTTGCACAGTAAGAGCCGCACTTAGATTGACAAGACGCCTGCCCATCTCTAAATGTGTAATCACTTTTTGTTTTTGCCGGAGATACAGATACATCATTTCCACCCTACAATGAATAACTGTCCAAGCTGCAATTACAATCGTATTGTCTTGGGTCAGTTT
>CAMYYT010000021.1 GCA_947303585.1 uncultured Pseudomonadota bacterium
ATAATAACATGATCGCCACAATCCATATTTGGTGTCCATGTTGGTTTGTTTTTGCCACGAAGGATGTTCGCGGTGAAAGCCGCCAAACGACCCAATGTGCAATTTGTTGCGTCAATCAGATACCATTTGGCTTCTAATTCGCATTTTTTTAATGATTTTGTCATTGCCATTGCTTTTTACCTTTTTGTATTTGTTAAAAATAGCTCGCATATTATGTTGCAAATACCCGCAAAAGTCAAGAAAAATTAATATGGTATAATAATACCGTAATAAAAACGGTGATTGCTTTGTTGGGTTGTTTGTGATATACTTGTATTGAAGTAAAAACAGGAGTCGTGCATGTCTTATTATACACAATATGTTGAACCAGTTATTGGTAATATAAAACCAATGTTGGAAAAAGAAACAAAATTGTTGAATATAAAAAAATTACAAAAAATGGTGGCTGATATAAAAAAGCCTTTGTTTGAAATTCATAGCAAAAAGTACAAATTGCAAAAAATTTATGAATTGTACAATGAACTCTATATGATGTATAAAGATATGGTGTTTGTGTTGAATGCTTGGTACCCAAATATTAATCAACAAGCCGAAGAATTTTTACATATACATCCAAAAAGCGGAAAAAGCAAAAAGAAAGCAACTGCTTCGTTGTTACAGCAAGGTCAGTTTGATAAAGAACATGAAATTCCAAAAAAATACCGTGGTATATTAGGAACAAAGAATTATAACGATAGTATTATGATAAACAAAAGCACTATGGCTAATAATGCTGCGCGTTTTTGGGTTGTGCCTGAAAAGAATATGAAAGAAAAATCTTTTAATGCTGTTTTGAAGCTTGGTGAAAGCATCGCTGAAAAAAATCATGATATAAATGCATTGCGCAATCAACTGAAAGAATTATCAAAGATGACAAAATATCATGATGCAACTGATAAAATAAATAAACGACGCAGAGGCGCGCTTGGAATAGAAAAAGAATTTGCCAAAGAACTTAAAGACACTAACAAAATTTTAAAGGTTTCCAAAGAAATAAAAAAACGCATAGCGCCATATGAAAACGAAGAATTAAGGGTGTCTCAGGAAATAAAAGAACAAGAAGTGTTGGTTAACAATTTGAAAGCATTGTCTCAAACCAAAATGGCGAAGATTGTCGATGCTGGATTAAAGGCAAAATTTGCATCTTTTAAGAATGCACAAGAAGAAATGAACAAATTGATAGAAGAACAAGAAAAATTGATATCGTTAAAAGAGTATTTAAAACGTGTAAAGCTAAATAAAGCAAATGTAAGGAAAAGACTTGTGCTTTCTGTGGAACAAGAGTTAATGAAAAATTATTACAGACAAGGAAAATAAGAAACGCTCTTTTGAGCGTTTCTTTTACATTTCGTTTGGTATTTTTAGTCCCATTAAATCAATCGCGGTCGCCAATGTGTCAAAAGCCATCTTGGCAATGTAAAGACGTCCTGCTTTCGTTTTGTCATCAATATCATCACGCAAAATAGGACAATTATGATAGAAGTTATTTATTAACTGGCACAAATCATAGGCATAATTAGCAATCATATCTGTTGCACGATTTTCATATGCTGATAATACCGTGTGTTCAAAGTCCATAATTTCAATCAGCAAATTGCGTTCTTCGGACGTCAATGTGTACCCGTTTGGAAAAGTGATTTCTAGGTTTGTACGTTTCAAAACGGAATTCAAACGAACCGCAGTATATAATATATAAGGACCGGTTTTTCCTTCAAAACTGGTGACGGAAGTCGGTTCAAATATATAATCAGAACTTAAGCTGTGCATAAAATCGTTGAATTTCAAAGCTGCCAATGCGATAGCGTCAATAGTGTCTTTATCTAATTGTTTGCCGGATTCTTGGACGCGCGCATCAACCGCTTCGTTAACCAACTCGATAATATCATCCAATTCAGCAGCGTTCCCGTCACGTGTTTTGAACGGTTTGCCATCTTTGCCGTTTATTGTGCCATATCCAATATGTTCTAAATCTTTTGCGGGAAATAAATCAGCTAACTCCGCAACGCGGAACAGTTGTTCAAAATGCAAAGATTGACGAGAATCTGTTAAATAAATGATTTTATCTGGGTTGTCGGTAATTTTACGATAATATATGGCCATAATATCGGTTGCGTCATATGGGCAAGCCCCACGAGAATTACGAAACATCATTGGTGGCATTGGGGCAGTGTCGTCTTCTTTTTTTACAACAATAACTTCTGCGCCATCGCTTTTGACAAGCAGATTCTTTTTGCGTAAAATCTTTTCAACTTGGTTTTCGTATTTTGCGGCGTTTTTTTCTCCTAAATCGTTATCAAATGGTAAAATATTCAATTTTTTAATTGTGTCGTTCATAGAAGCCAAAGATATAGGCATATACATATTATAAAGAGCTGTATATCCAGGATGTCCGCGTTGTAATTCTGCGGTAATAACACGAGCTTTTTCCATGAATGTTTCGTCTTGTTTAGCCAATGTAGCAGCAGACGGATAATATGTATTCAATTCTTTTGCTGACACAGTATAAGCCGAATAGTCTCCGTTTGAATCAAAATTTTCTTGGAAGAAAGGCCAATCTGGGTGCAGTTTTTGAAACCATGCAATAACCAGCCCCATTGAGCGCCCCCAATCTCCCATATGATTATAGGATATAGGTTTATGACCAACAAATCTAAATATGCGGTTTAATGCGTCACCTACAATAGAGGTGCGAAAGTGTCCTATATGTAAAGATTTTGCAACATTATATGCACCATAATCCATATCTATGACCAAAGGTTTTTCCGCTTTTAGTGGTTTAGGTGCGGTTGCGTTTTGCAAAATAAAATCGTCTTTGATTTTTATGTTAATAAAGCCAGGACCTGCGACAGAGACATTTTCAACAAAATCAAGTTCTTGTAATTTTGGCATAATTTCATTAGCTAATTCGCGCGGGTTCTTGCCAAGTTTTTTTGCGCTAACCATTGCAGCGTTTGTAGAAAAATCCCCAAAATCACGATTCTTTGGGACTTCTAGATTCGCATTAAAGCCCAATTTCTTGTTTATATTATCTGACACATATTTATACAAATTCATATTATATCCATTTTTTATAAAGGTAATACTACACGGACTTTCAAACCGCCAAATTCACTGTCTTCCAAGAATATTTCGCCACCGTGGTTTTCGATAGCTGTTTGGGCGATTGATAATCCCAACCCTGTACCGCCGGTGTTTTCGTTGCGAGACTCGTCAAGACGAACAAATGGTTGCAAAGCCAATGCTTTCTTGTCGTCTGGAATGCCTATGCCGTCATCTTCGATTATAACTGTCACAGATTCAGAAGAATCTATTTCGGTTATTTTCAATGTTCTTTTAGCGTATCTTGCAGCGTTTTCAATTATATTTGTAAATGCACTTGTTAATGCGTTGGGACGAGCATAAAACTGTGCCGGTTTTTCAGGAAAATTTAAAATAATTTTCTTTTTTGGTGCGGCATCTCGTGCAATGCGTGTCAGCATAGCTGGCAATTCTACGGTTTGTTCTATTTCTGGAATTTCACCACGCGCGAAAGCCAAATAACCGTTAACCATTTCAGTCATTCTGTCGATATTATGTAACAAATCTTCTTTGGTTGCGGTGTCTGTTTCAACAGCCAGCCGCATACGTGTCAAAGGTGTTTTCAAATCGTGTCCCACAGCGTTTAACATATCTGTGCGGGTTTTGTTATATCTATTAAGACGTTCTTTCATTGTTATCATGGCGCTTGCAGCTTCGCGGATTTCGGAAGAACCGCTTGGTTTAAAGCCAGGAACGTCCATGCCTCGACCAAATTTATTAGCAGCATTAGCAATCTTTTTTATGCTGCGGGTGTGGACAATTATGAACGGGGATACCAGTATGGATACAATCAAAATTGCACCTAGAACCCAAATCAAAAATACTTCTGTACTGGTTGAATAGATGCGGTGCATAGAAGTTCCAAATGTGGCAATTTTGCCGTTTTTTGTTGGAATGTCTACAAATAACAATCTTTTTCCGCGGTCTATGTAAATATCAGCAGGCTGTTTGAGGCTTTTGTTTAAATTTGTTGCTAATTGCCCTGCTTCGCGGTCGTTGTTGTCATTGTGTTTCGGTCTGTTTAGTGTATCGTTTATTGTAACATTAATGCCTATGTCGTGTGCTAAAAGTTGAACAGCAGCCGTGTCGTTTTTATCTAGAAAATGCATCATTGTTGTTATTTCGCCAGACAATGTGCGCGCCAGCGTAGAATGGACTTTTTTCCAGTGATTACCAAAAAAAGCATTGGTCACAATCAACAAAGCCACAATCAATGGAATCAGTACCATCAAGATGGTTCTTCCTAGAAAGCTGTGAGGCATAAGTTTCATCGTTATATCCCTGTTTTTGTTTTTATTATTTTGTATCCCATACCGCGGACTGTTATTATATCTATATCTGATAATACACCTTTTATTTTATTCCGCAAGCGTTTTGCGACCATCGGTGTTGCACTTACAATGTTTCCAACAGGCTTTGTAAGATTTTGTAGCAATTTTTTTTCTTCGTTGGACAAGGTTAACAACTTTTTTTGGTTGTTTTGGTCCAAGACAAAGAATTCATCATCAGAAAGTATCAAACCTGTGGATTTTTGGTCTTCTTGCTTGGCAGCAGTGTTTGTTCTTATAACGTTATTTAACCTTAATATTAATTCTTGGAGTTTGAACGGTTTAGACATGTAATCGTTTGCACCACAGGAAAGCCCGTCAATAGCATTTTCTGGGCCAGACAAGGCAGTTAACATTATTACTGGTGTTGTATTTCCGGTTTCCCGAATTTGTTTCAAGAAAGTCAAACCGTCAATATTTTCCATCATTCTATCAAGAACGATTGCGTCAACCAAAACTTTGTTCAAGATTTCTTGGGCGTTCTCAGCAGATGCCGCTGTTATCGCATCAAACCCCGCTTTGCGCAACCCTGTTGCCAGGGTGTCGCGTAAAATCTTGTCGTCATCAACAATTAATATACTTTTAGACATAAAATAAATTACTTGTCCAGAGCATCTACTGTATATTCTCCTGGTCTAATAGCGTTCCCAAGATTGTCTACGTTATCTGCGGTGTTATTGTATGTAGAAGCTCTGAATTTTGCCCCATTTGTTGTAAATTCTGTTTTGAACACTAAATAGCCGCGTGCGCCACCAGTAGCCGGACCTTGCATCCCCAAAGAATAGTAAGCGCCAATAAGACCATAATCTAAATCAATATAATCAACGCTTAACAACAAAGATATATTCGACATACCGTCGCTTGTTAAATTGCATGCAAATTCGCGATTCATAAGTGTTGCCTGGGTGTTATTAGGGACAGAAATATCCATAATTGTTGGTTCGCAAGTATGCTTTATGCCGTTGACCAAGAATTCATAAGTCATTGTTGCGGTAGCACGCGAAAGTCCTGTGGTTAAATTAACCTGTGAAATTGTGGCCTTTGGTATTTTAACCAGCGCGTTAGCAATACCAGAACGAACAGGAAAAGATATTCCTGATTGTAGACAGCTGCGCGAAAAAGGATCTGCTTCGCAAATATAGATGCGAGAATGAGCGTTTGTTAATAACATGTTAGATAAACTGTTGAACAAAAATGTGCGGGTAATTCTGTTGTTAAGACGCGTACAGTTAAAATCACGACAAATCACGGTTGGTCTTTCCGTGAATTGAACACCTGGATTATAATAGGTTTCTTCTTGGCGGACCTGATATATAACTTCGTCATAATTAACTTCGTCGTCCATATTCATAAATTCTGTTTCCGGAATAAAATTCGGGTCATCTGGATAAGCATAGTAAGAACGAACAGGGGTTTCTGTGTAAATAGTTCCGAATTCTTCGGATGTGACTATTTGTGGTAAAAATCCTTCGTTATATTCATTGGCGCACACATTATTTGCGCAAATTGCCAGTATTCCTGCCAAAAAAGCTAGTTTTTTCATGGTGTTTTACCTTTCTCTCGTTTATATATAATATGATAATAGAATATTTTATAGACTATTGTCAAAGCAAAAAATATTTTTGTTGAAAATAATAACAACTTTGTTTTATAAGATATATATGTTATAATACCCAAAGAAAAATTAAGGTGAAAAACAATGGTAGATGTTATTATTACTGGTGAATCTGGAAAATTACATGCCGTATATCATAAATCAGAACAAGAATCAGCGCCGCTAGCAGTTGTTTTGTCTGGCAGCCCACGTCAAAAATGTCATATGAATGACAGGGTTTCTTATGCTATGTTCCGTGCTTTTATGGATATCGGTTTTTCTGTGGTTCGTTTTAATTATCGTGGCGTTAATGATTCTGAGGGCGCGGTTGGAACAACGGCTGACAATATGCTGGATATAGCTACGGTTATCGATTGGATTCAAAACAAAAACGAAGATAGTGAAAGAATTTGGTTGGCGGGACACCAGTTGGGGGCATGGTATGTTTTACAGATGATGATGCGTAGACCTGAAATTTCCGGTTTTGCTTTGGTGTCGCCAGATACTTCTGTGTCTGATTTTGGTTTTTTGTCTCCTCGACCAAATCGTGGGTTGTTATTACAGGCTGCGAACGAAGGTGAAGAAGCCAATATTTTTGGCGCTCATTTAACGCAAATATTAAAAAAACAAGCACAAATAGATTTAGAAACTATTTTGGTTAAAAACGCTGAAGCAGGCTATTCTCAACCTGGTGATTTGCGTCAAATGTATAATGACTTAAAGGCGTATGTTGGTCGTGAAAACGCTGATGATAGATTATTATAAAAAATGATGGAAGAAAATAAAAGATTTTTAGACCCGAATATTCCAGACGAAATTGGAACTGCGATTCGTCCTAAGACGCTTGACGACTTTATTGGACACGATGCGTTGAAACAAAATTTATCTGTATTTGTGTCTGCTGCACGCAATCGTGGTGAAGCAATGGACCATGTTTTGTTATATGGGCCTCCGGGGTTGGGCAAAACAACTTTGGCGCATATCGTCGCAAACGAATTGGGAACAAATTTTCGTGCAACTTCTGCGCCTATGTTAACTAAACAAGGTGATTTGGCGGCTATTTTAACAGCTTTGGAACCGATGGACGTGTTGTTTATTGATGAAATTCATCGTCTTCCTACTGCTATCGAAGAAGTTTTATATTCTGCAATGGAAGATTTTAAGTTAGATATTATGTTGGGCGAAGGTCCCACAGCAAAGTCTGTGCGCATAGATTTGCCACCATTTACTTTGGTTGGTGCAACAACTCGAACAGGTTTGTTGTCTAATCCGTTGCGTGACAGGTTTGGAATAGATTTAAGATTGTCTTTTTACCCTGCTTCGGATTTGGCAAAGATAATTTCGCGTAGCGCAAATATTTTGGGAACCAAGATTGATGACAATGGTGCAAAAATGTTGGCGCAATCTTCACGTGGAACGCCGCGTATTGCAAACAGATTATTAAAACGTGCACGTGATTTTGCTGCTGCAATTGGCAAAGATTATATCGATTCGGATACAATCAAGACTACTTTATATCAATTGCATATTGACGGTGTTGGATTGGATGAAATTGATCGCGAATATATGAATGCGATTATAAAAAATTATGCGGGTGGTCCGGTTGGAATTGATAATTTGTCTGCGATATTATCTGAACCGTCAGACACAATCGAAGATGTCATAGAACCATATTTGATGCAGTTGGGCTTTGTTCAAAGAACCCCACGCGGACGTATTATAACAGATGCGGGTTATAAACATCTTGGGCTTGAAAAATAACTTTACTTTAACGGAATAACATTATGAAAAAACCTCATATTTTTAATTTTGCTGTTGCGTATGCTGATAGCGACGCAGAAGGTATTATGTACCATGGGCGGTATATAGAAGTTGGTGAACGTGCACGTTCAAATTGGTCGAAAAATATTGTTATCCCAGATGGCGATTTAGGGTTTGTTGTTCGTGAATTAAACATTAAATATATGCACCCATTATTGTTAAATGATGAATTTGTTGTTGAAACGCAACCTGTAAAAATCGGCATGGCTTCTATGACTATTGAACAAAAGTTCGTGAAAGATGATAAAATTTGTGCTATAATGAATATAACAATTGCGTATTTAGGTTCTGATATGCATCCCAAGGCAATACCAGAAAGCATTATAAATATGTTACAAAAATAAAAAAGGGAGAAAATAAATGCAAAATAGTTTTTCGTTTTTATCATTATTTAGTGGTCGTGATTTAATGACTTTGAGCGTATCATTAATTTTGGTTGCGGCCAGTATTATGTCTTGGGCTGTTATCATAGAAAAAATTCGTCTGTGGCGTTTTCAAAAGCACCATCCGGTTTCTGTAAAACCTACTGATAATTTAGAAACAATAGTAGATAAATTAATTCGTCCGTTTGATAAAAATTTATGGTTTTTATCAATGGTTTCTTATGTAGCGCCTTTTGTAGGTTTGTTTGGAACGGTTTGGGGCGTTATGGATTCTTTTGCGGCCATAGGTGTAAATCAATCTGTTAGTATTGGTGTGATTGCACCAGGATTGGCGGTTGCGCTTGGAACAACGGCTTTGGGGTTGATTGCTGCTGTGCCGGCGGCGGTTGCTTATAATGTGTTTTCTAAGAAGTCGGATGATTTGTATGATATTTTAGATGAAAAAGTTAAAGAGTTAAAACATAAATAATAATTAACAAAACGGAAAATAAAAATGTCTAGAAGACACTCTTTTAAAAGTGATGCAAATATGTCGTTAACACCTATGATAGATGTTATGACAACTTTGTTGGCTGTGTTTATGGTGACTACGCCTATGATGATGACTGGTATAGATATAGAATTACCGCGGGCTGGTGTTTCGGCAATGACAGGTAATAATCATGCAATTCAGATAAGTGTTGATGCGCGCGGAAATTATTATTTGTTGAATCAAAAATTATCACGAGATGAAGTTGTAAAACGCGCGATAGCTATGCGTGGTGAAAATCCAGATTTAACTATAACTTTAAGTGGTGACACGCATGCTGATTATGGCGCAGTTATGTCTATGATGGGTAAATTAAAAGACGTTGGTTTTCAACGCGTTGGTCTTCGAACACAAAATGATAACAAATAATGAAACAGAGTACGCAATTTAAAAGTGAAAATATAATGATGTCTGTTTTGGGGCATCTGGTTTTGCTTGCAACAATGTTTGCGTCTTTTTCTGTGGTGATTGAACGCGCAAAATTAGTGACACCAAATCGTATTCAAATTGTTGAAATAGATTTAAAAGATGTCAAAGTGTCAGGGACAGAAACAAAACTTTATAATACTAATGCGCCTGATAAAAAAGAGGAAGCAAAAATAGATAAAAAAAGCCGGGACAAAGAAAATATATTCGATGAAAAAACAGAGTTAAAACAACCGTCTATGGTTGAAAACGAAAGTAAAACTTTATCGAAAGAAAAAGCCGACAAAAAGAACGATAAAAAGCCGGACGAAAAAGAGGCGCCGCGTAAAAAAAAGGTTGTTCGTGTTAATCGCGAAGTGTTGTCTTTGGATAGAAGTATGACCGTATCTGTTATCGATGCTTTGCGTGTCGCGTTAACAAGGTGCTGGAATATTGATTCTTCTCGTCCGGGATTAGAAGATATTCGCTTGACCGCGCATATAAAGTTTTTACCTACAGGCGTAGTGGACAGATTGTGGTTTGAATCAGAAAGTCGTGCGGAAACCGATCCTGATTTTGCATATGTTTTGGAAACTGCGCGAGAAGCAATTAAAACATGTTCGCCGTTTTCTATGTTGCCACGTAATGAATATGATGCTTGGCGTGATACATCGGTGACATTTTATCCAACCAGCGGAAAAGTTATGTAAAAATTAAAAATCGCCGCGATGGCGATTTTTAATTTGCTGGGCGTTCAATAAGCCGGATTCTGTTCAGCCTAATTCGTGCCCACACATAACACAAAAAAGGTTGCAAGCATAATTAATCTGCAAATTGCGTTACCGCAAAATGTCAAGCCCCCTACCCGATTCCATAGCGATGGGGACAATCATGGAATCCTTTTTGGGGTTGCTGCACATAGAGATTGCCCGTTTCACCGTAATTTAATACGCTCGTCTCTGCTGCTCTAATCGTCAGGTTGCCCTGCGCGGCCGTTAGCCGCTATGTTGTCCCGCTGCAGTCCGGACTTTCCTCTGAATTGTGGTCATATGAAATTTCAAGTCCAATTCAGCTATGCTTTTTCACACCCAGCGTGATAAAATATAGCACTTGTTTTGAAGTTTTCAATGTGTTTTTATTATTCGCCCATTGTTTTGGCTTCGTGCAAAACCTTGGTTAAAATTTCAGCAGCGATTCGTCGTATCTTTGGAGAAAGCGGACGCACATTCATAGCTTCGGCAACAGCATCACCAAAATTGTTAGAAATCATTTCGATTTGAGTCGGGGCGATAATAAAAACATCGCTAGTGATTTGTTCAGGTTTTAATGTTTGTATATTTGGTTTCATGATTTTTTTCTCTCTTTTTTTGTCATAAATATCATATCACAAAAAGAAAAAAATAAAAATGTTTTTTTAGGTATTGACACAATTGTCAAAATTGTTCTATGATTTTTACTAAGTATAGGAAGGAAAAAGAAAGGAAATGTCGGTTTTTTGCGGTTTTCAACGGTTTTTTAGGTGGGTAATTTGCGCGCCATTGGTGGTTGTTTGTGTAGAGGGGGCTGCGAATGCGGCCGATCCTGACCCGAATAATTGTGTTGCAGGATTATACAGAGCGTATGATAATACGGATGATTCTTATCTAGGTTATATAAATTTGTCGGATGGGGTCAATTTTGGGACGGTAACTTACACGGGTGGTCAGGCGTGGCCAGCGATCGGCTTGACCGCTGCACCAACATACAATGGCTACACTTTTGATGGTTTCTATCTTCGCGAGATACAACACTATTCTTCAAGTATGACACCTGTGACTAATGCACCACAAATTTGTATAAATGGTGGTTTGTTGGCTCATTGGACCTTTGATGGTTGTAATGATAATGTGGTCTTGGGTAATGCGAGTTACGGTTATCCATCCCCAGTGTTATCTAGTGGTAATAGTGTTGGGACAATAGAAGGCGTAACTGCACCAGAATGGCAAGTGCGTTTTTTACAAGAAGCGCGCCGCTATATTATTCGTGGAACGTCGAGTTGTTCTAATATACCGGGCGGATACGATTCTGTTTTTGGGTTTTCTACGGCGGCGTATGATATG
>CAMYYT010000022.1 GCA_947303585.1 uncultured Pseudomonadota bacterium
CTTCCAAAGCATTCAATGTTGGCGATACAGTGACTGGCAAAGTATCTTCTTTGACAGATTATGGCGCGTTTATTGACCTTGGCAATAACATCGAAGGTTTGGTCCATATGTCTGAATTGTCTTGGACAAACAAAAACATTCACCCAAGCAAAGTCTTACAAAACGGTCAAGAAATCAATGTCGTTGTTTTGGATATAGACCAAGAAAAACGCCGTATTTCTTTGGGCTATAAACAATTACAACCAAATCCTTGGAAAGATTTTGCTGAAAACCACAAAGTTGGTGATGTTATCACAGGTCCAATCAAGAACACAACAGAATTTGGTTTGTTCGTCGCACTAACACCTGAATTAGATGGTATGATTCATATTTCTGATTTGTCTTGGAATAAACTGGACGAAGAAGAATTGAAAAAATTCGTTCGTGGTCAAGAAGTCACAGCAAAAATCTTGGACATCAACCCAGAAAAAGAACGTATCACATTGGGTATCAAACAATTAACAGAAAATGCTGAAAACAATGCAACAACTTTGAAGAAGGGCGCTGTTGTATGTGGAACTGTTTCTGAAATCACACCAGACGAATTAATCTTGGCTTTGCCAGGTGATGTTCGTGGTACAATCCGCAGAACAGATTTGTCTCGTGAAAAGAACGAACAAGACACATCTAAATACAACATCGGCGATTCGGTCGAAGCATCTGTTGTTTCTGTTGATGGCAACAATGTGAAATTGTCCATCCGCGCATTACAAGTAACACTTGAAAAACAAGCGGTCAAAGAATTTGCAAACGAAGCAGATTCTGGCTCTGTTTTGGGCGACATCTTGGGCGCAGCAATTGAAAACAGCAAAAAATAATTTGTTAACTTCAATTCTAAAAAAATCCCACTTTTTTGTGGGATTTTTTTTTAGTTATGTTAAGATAGCATCGCAGAAAAACAAAAAGGATGAAAAATATGACTTATAAAATGATTGTTTTAATGGGCGGCCAAGGCGTAGGCAAGGGCACACAAGCCAAAAGATTGATTGCTGACAACGGTTTTAAATATGTAGAAGCAGGTGCCATTTTACGTAGCCTTCCACCAGAATCGCCTGTGGCAAAAATCATGGCTCGCGGGGAATTGGTACCCGATGAAGATTTGTTTAAAATTATTGGTGCAGATATTCAAAAAGTCGCCAATAACGATATGATTGTTGACGGTTTTCCACGCACTATCGGTCAAGCACAATGGTTGGTTAAACAATATGCTGCAAAATATAATATTCATGTTATTTATTTGACTGTTCCAAAACAAATTATGTTGGACCGTATTCAAAACCGCATCAAAGAAAATATGGCTAATGGTGGCACAGCACGCGCAGACGATTTAGATGTCAAAGTCGTAGAACGTCGCATTAACAATTTCTTTACAGTAACAGGTCCTGCAATTGAATGGTTGCGCAACGCACCAGGAATCAAATTTTCCGAAGTGGACGTCAGCGAATTTGAATTCGAAAAAAATTATGCAAAAGTATGTGACGCATTACAAACCAGACAGAAATAAAAAAAAATCGCCAAACGGCGATTTTTTTTATTTATTCATCTCCGCGATTACGTCCTTTGATATAACCAGCACCATACATTCCTATACCCAAAAGCGCCAAACCTGCTAATGGTCCCCATGGAATCTTTTTTTCACCTGCATTATCGTAATTTTCCTGGACACATCCAGACAAACATGTTGCCAACATAACCATCAAAACAACTTTTCTGCCTCTGGTTAACAAATTATTATTCTTATTCATCACGAACACCTCTTTACAGAAAAAGATAACACACAAACGCAAATTGTCAAGAACAATTCAAAACACGCGTCGACGGGCCAGGGTATATAAACCATACCCCGTCAGCAATATCATAATAGATATAAATATCACCAACGCAGTGTGCGCATAACTGGCATACGGCAATTCTACATTCATACCATAATAGCCCACGATAACACTGGGAACCATCAAAATAATATTCCATATAGTCAAACGATTAATATAAGTGTTAGAATCTATGTTAATCACACTTTCGAACGTTTCTTTGATAGATTTTAACATCTTGCTATAACTGGTCACAACTTCAACAGCCTGATTAAATTCGATACGCGCGTCTTCTGCCAATTCTTGATTATCTTCATCTTTGACAAAGCCACGCATTTTATCGATTTTGTCCATCACGGTTAAATTGCCCTTTAACGATGCCATATATAAAGTATAAGCATTTTCTACTTCCAACAACTGCATTAGTTCTTGTTTACGAATACGTTCTTGCAAAGTTTTTTTAGATGCAACAACTTTCTTGTTCAATTCTTTAAGTGCACGCAAATAAGATTCAGCGATATAGTAAATAACATTCAAAATAAAAGTTTCACGCGACACCATTTCATCATCTTTGATTTTATCCAATAAATCGCATCTTTTGCGACATACTGTGATAACATGCTTATTAGAATAAATAATAGACAACGGTTCTGTATGCCAAGTTGTATCCATTTCACGATTAGCAATAGGAAAGCGCACAATTATAACCTTATAATCATCTTCGATTTCAATACGCGGTTGTTCATCCATATCCAAAATATCAGATATAGTATCTTCATCTATCTTGTATTCATTCAATAAACGTTCGAAATCTTCGTGATCCGGATTACCAACATTAATCCACGAGAATGTTTTTAATTTTTTTGTATCAAACATAACACATTCCCCTTTTATCCAAAGGTTATCTTTTGCAAAGGAATTTTATCATAAATGGCTTAAAAATCAACTATTTTCAAACAAATATTAGATACATATTTTTTTGCTTGCACGAATCGGTGAAATATTATTAGTATTGCGCTTGAAGGACAAAACCAAAGGAAGGATTAAATGATAGTTGGAATTGGAATCGATTTGGTTGAAAGCGACAGATTCTTGGATTGGTCTGCTTTCAAAAAACAACGCATCTTCACAAAAAAAGAACTTGAATACGCAAATGATGATAACGCACGCAGCGAAAAACATCTTGCTAATTTCTGGGCTGCCCGCGAAGCCGCATTAAAAGCACTTGGCACAGGATTTAACGACAGTATTTCTTTTTCAGACATATCAGTTGCACATAACGAAGCAGGGTGTCCAGAATTAGTTATTGCTGGCGGCGCCAAAGCAGCATTAAAAGAATTAGCTGGCCCAGACGCTCGCATACTACTTTCCATCACAGACCAAGACGATTATTCTGCCGCGGTCGTAATAATCGAAAAATAAGAAAATATAATCAATAAAAAACCGCCTTGAACGGCGGTTTTTTTTATTTATTCTTCATATTCCAGATTGGCTTGTTCAGCTTGATATTGTGCTTCTTCTTCATCCAATTCAAGACTGTCAGGATCAATAATCCAATCATCATTATCAAAATTTGGTTGTGGTGCCAAACCTTGCGACAAATCTTGTGAATCCGAAACAAAATCAGGTTGAACAGTTTCATCAACAAAATCCACAGATTCAAAATCTTCACCGACAACATCACCCAAATCTTTTCCGCCTGGTTCATACACTGGTTTTCTTGCCAAGATTTCATCTTCGGACAAAGTTTCTGTTTCTACACTCTCTGACATGCCAGAAGTTGTCATATGTGCTGGCACAGCATCTTCAACAACAGGAGCCACAGGTTCTTGATTTGTTTCTTCATTTTGAACAGGGACAGGCCCTTCTTCAACAGGTTCTGAAGTTGCATCTGCTTCTTGGTTTGCAGCATCTTTCGAAACATTCAAGAAGATATCACCTTCATCTTCTTCAACCTGTTCAACTTTTTCTACTTTCTTAACAGTTTTTTTAACTTTCTTTTGCAAAGTAGTTGTTTTTTCAGCTGTTGTTTCTGTTGTTTCAGCCGCCAACATTGGAGTTCCCGGTGTCACATTCTTTTGATATAACCAAAGAGTAAACACCGACAAAACAATTAATAACAACAACAAAACATAATATAAAAATTTATTTTTCTTGGGTTCTTCAGGAAGATAATTATCATACGCAACTGGTGCAACAGGTGTCGTTGCCACATTCTGTGCACCAACATTAACTTGCGGAGACAAAGGTCTATCTTTTTCAGTTAAAACCGGTTCGTATTGCCGAGTTTCTTCAATTATTTCTTCTTGTTTTCCTTGCTCAACTGGTTCTGTAATATTTTGTTCCACAACATATTCATCAGCAACATCTTCTGAAACAAGTTGAGATTCTTCTTGATATCCTGGCACAGCATAAGAATCTTCTTCTATGGGTTTCATCATATCTATCACAGGTTTGTTTTCTTCCTGAACCTGATTTTTTTCATCTTCGTCCTTAAAAGATTCTGGTATCATCATATTTCTAGAAGCCGCCATAGATTCCAACATAGGTTTTTCTTCTGGCATTTTTTCTTCGACTTCTTCTTTTACCTGATAATCAGAATTATCATGATTCAAAGCCGGCACATAAGATTGTTGTTGAGTTTTTTGTATTTCTTCTGCTTTTTGTGTTTCTTCTGTTTCAGCCCCAAAATCAATCGGCTTGAAAGCGATTTTTTCATCAACAATATTTGGGTCTTCATCAAATAACGGTTTAACTTCTTCTTCGTTAATATCTTCGTTATCAGCTTCTCTTTCTGTTTTTTTCTCAGTTTCACTATCAATATCATCATCTTCGGTATCATAACTATAAAAATCATCATCTTCCATAGTATTATCCTCTTTTTTTACTTCCGGCAAATCTTCATCGTTTTCTTCGTCTTCTATATAAGCATATTCATCGTCATCATTATCAGCATCTGTTTTAACTTTTTCGACAACCTTAGGTTGTACGACATTTTCTTTACGAGCCGTCTTTGTAACATTTTTTTTGACTTCAAGCGTTGGCTGATTCAATAAATTGCTTGCTAATTCAGCATCAACTGTAGCTGTTTCCAAACGACGTTGAGCAGAAACAAGTCTGTTTCTAGCGCGTTTTAATTTTTCGTTCACAGCTTCTATCTGCGATTCTAATTTTAACACTTTCGAAGCAGACTGCTTGGTAGGAACGCGTCCTATTTCTTTTTTTGTAGCACTTAATTTTGCACGCAAAGTTTTTAATCTTTCTTGTAATCTTATGATAGATTCTTTTGTCTTTACTATTGTCGCATTGGTTTTTGCGATTATCTCATTCGCCGCATTTAATCGCAACATAGCACTATGACGCGCAGCAGAATCGCGTAAAACAAACAGCTGCTTAAGATAATCTCCCAAAGAATCCCCAGCTTTATATGCATTAATTAACGCTTCATAAACCCCCAAACCAGAATATTCTATATCCAGTTTTTGATATTTGTTATCTTGTTTTGGACGAACATTTTCCAAATCCACCCCATATTCCCCAGACAGAATTTCATCCCACTTTTTATCCCCATCAGGATTTATTACCAATAACACATTTGGTTTAGTATCGCTCAAAGTTTCATCTAAAACAAACACCAAATCATCAGAAGAATCATAGAAAGCCTTGATTTCATTACCCTCTATATTATATGGACGCATAACCAATGTGCCATAATCTGTTTCCTGTTGAAAATTCTCTCTCTCGCCAATCATTGATTACTCCATTTGTTATTTTTTCTTTGGTGGTGTGAATTGATAAGCCTGACGACAATGTTCATAACAATACGGTTTACCAGAAAACACTTGTTCACCACAAAAATGAAAACTATCCGAATCTGGGTCACCAATCGGCCAACGACATTGGTTTGGTTTCAAATTCGCCATCTGCAAAGCGTGTTGTATAACCAATTCATGCAGAGCCATATCTTTCTTGGTCTTTTTAGACGCAGTTTTTATAACCACAGGTTCTTTTTTTTCAACCTTTGGCTTTACATCTTTGACAACAACTTGTTTTACAGGCTTCTTAACATCTTTATTCGCCTTGGAAGGCGCTTTGACAGATTTGACCGCAACTGCTTTTTTTTCAACCTTTGGTGCAATTTTCTTTCCTGTTGAACGTTTTTCCTGTTTTTTACTTGTCGTCTTTGATTCTTTGGCTATTTTTTCTGTTTCTGCCTCACTTGCCTTGGCATTCCAACCCAAACGGTTCAATTTGCCAACAACCGCATTTTTGGACATACCTAATTTCTTACCCATTTCAGAAGTTGACAACCCTTTGCCAACCAATGATTTTAACTTTTTCAGCATACCGCTGTCCCAGCCTTTACTCATAATAAAAAATCCCTTGTTTTTATATATGATATAATTGTATCATAAAAACGAATCGAAAGGCAAGAGAGAAAAGATGATTTATTATATATTTTTTTCATTGGTCTTACTTGGGGCGCTTTTTTGCGCTTATCGTATGGCAACAACGGATTTCAAACGTCGAATCATACCAGATGTTTATCTGTTTCCGTTCCTTTTTGCAGGGCTTTTAACCTCAACTTTCTTCCATTGGCCGATAACTATTGCTGATTCGGTTGTTGGGGGTGCCATGGGTTATTGCCTTGGATTAATCGTTGGCTTTGTGTTTGAACACATAAAAAAGCACGAAAAATACCCACCGATTGGCATGGGGGATATTAAATTATTGGGGGCAGGCGGCGTATGGCTGGGAACATTTGGATTATCCATAGCGATGATAATTTCTTGTTTCTTGGCATTCTTGTGGAACATTAAAAAACACGAAAAATACATTCCGTTTGCACCATTTTTCTTAATCAGCGGATTTTTGTCTTTGATTGTAATCTGGTTTTTGATATAATAGCTAAAAAGAAAGGGATGAAAAGGAGACTTTTAAAATTTTTAATATCCGTAGAATTATGCGGTTTTCCGGCATTTTATGCAACCGCAGCAATCTCTTTATTTTCTGATTACGGGCAAATACAAAATGTTCAAAATTATTCTTCAAATCCATTTTGGTCGCCAAATGCGCCATACAATCAACGGTTTCCACAGCCTGTATACGCTGATGGCCCCGATGTAAAAAGCGGCGAATGTTCAAGTATTGTTCAATCTTTGATTGCTGCACAATGTATGACCAGAAACAACTGCAAAAACACCCAGGTTTCTGACATTCGTCCTGCTGTTATGGTTCAATTATCTAATATGCCTGGAAAAAATTATGTTTCCGCTTGCGGTGGTTATATAGACGAAGTGTTTAACAATTATGTAAAACAATATAATAACACTCTTAACAGCAATGCCACATTTCCAACGGCAACCACACCAAATCTAAACGTTCAACAACAAACAACTTCTCGGCCCACAACAATTCAAAAACCTGTCGCAAAATGGCAAAAAGAAATGAACGAACGCGCTGCCGAACTTCAATCACTACAACAACGGACAGGCAATGATAATACGAATAACTTGTACGCAACAGATTTTCCAACAACTTATCAAGACCGTTCTTTTACAGACAAAATGAAAGACACGGTTGAAAGTTATGCGCCTTATAAAGACTTAAAGGCATATAAGCTTCCAGATTTTAAGTCTGACGACGAATGGTGCCCGGGACACCCTGATGAACCAGGTTGCGAAGCATGGAATGAAGCACATAATAAAACAACATCGTCGGGTTCCGGGAAAACACCAAGCACACCAGCTCAATTCAAACCAAAGCATTCTCAAACAACAGAAAATTAATGATAAAAAAATTTTTATTATTTTTAGTAATAATTTGCTTTTCTAATATTTCCTTTGGCGAAACGCTTCCTGTTCTTGATAAAAAACAAACAGAACCAACAAATTGTGCAACACAACTTTTCAAAGAAGCCTTACAAGAAGACAGCGACGAAATTACCGATAATATGCCTGAAAATGAAGCACGTGTTTGGGCGCAAGAAACAATGCTGGACCCGTCTGTTCTGATAGAACTTGTTGATTGTCCAGAAGTTGCAAACAAAGATGATTTAGATGTAATTAATTTTGACCCGATTGAATTTGTTTTTCCGAACAGCGACAGAACATTAACCATCAATTACAGCACCCAACCAAAAATATTAAAAGATAAATTATTATTAGACGGAAAAAAGAGTATTCCTGACGGCAACCCGAACCCGGATATCCAAGACGAATCAAACGGTGCAATATTTATGAACAGCGAACCTGCTTGGTACGGTGTTTTGGTTGTTCAACACGATTCTTTGTCTCAATTTGTTGGTCCCAACAAAAACAATGTTGTCGCAGTAGATTACATTATCGACAACATTGACGACATTTATCCCAAAGGATATATGTGCACCAGCAAAAGCGCTATTGCAACTGACGAAGACACTATAAACAGGGTAGTCCGCAAAGTTGTCGATTTAGAAGCCGTTGGCGAAGACGATTCCAATGATTATTATGTAATGGGTGATAAAAACCTTGAATGGATTATGTACGCTGAAATAGTCGCAGATGTTGTTATAACAGTCGTGACATTTGGTGGTGGCGCCATAGTCAGTGGTATTGCAAAAGGGGCTCGCGCCGCCAGGGTAGCTATGAAGTTAGCCAAAAACGCCAACAAACTGAAAAAATTCAAAAATGTTGAAAAGTTCGCCAGCATTTCAAGTAAAATTTTCACAACTTCTCAAAAAGCAGAAAAAGCAGAAAAAACTATTAAATACGCAAAAAAATACGAAGAAGCAGTAAAAAATATGGAGAAGTTCCGTAATACTAATCCTAAAAAATTCGCAAAATACGAAAAAAAAGCTAATAAATATTTAAAAAAGTCTAAAAAAATAGATTCGAAAATGACACCTGAAAAGCTAGATGCGACAAAATTACAAAAAGAAGCAGAACAAGCGCGCAAAGAATTAGAATGGCATCAAAAAGAATTAAAAAGGCTTGAAGACGGCGTTGCAAAGGCATTACCTGAAGCACAAACCCGATTAAAAGAAGCAGAAAAAGCCGCGAAAGCCGCCGACCCGGAAAAATTAAAAAAATATCAAAAATTGAAAAAAGAATTAAGCGATTTACAAGACGTCGTCAAAGATGAAAAATCTATAAAAAACAGAAAACTTCCTAAGGCTATAAAAGACAGACAACTTGAAAAAAATAAAAAGGTTCAAGACAGAATCAAAGAAGTTGAAAAAGAACTTAAACAAATGGAAAACTCTGGCGATGAAGTTTCAAAATACGCAAAGTCAAAAAATGTAGTTGACGAACTTGAAGCCCCGGGCAAATATAAAACGACCACTCAAAACCTTACCGAAATGTTAAAATACGTCAAGAACGCGCGTCCACGTACTGGAAATATTTTTGCTCGCGCATTTAAATTGATGAAAGCAGGGCTGACCGACGCAAAACAAATAGACAAAGCACGCAAAGTGGCCACAGCAGGTATGAGTTCTAAATCCGCAAAAATAAAAACTTGGTTGTTTGATCGAACTTTGAAAAACGGTTCCAGATTGGCGAGATTTGAAGCAAATCTTGGTCTTTTATATGGTGCTGCAAATTTCCTTGGCGAAATGTACGACAAAACTTCAACTACATCCAAAGAATATTCTAATGGCATTCAATTCAAACCGTTCTGTTTATTGGCAGCAGACGATTTAGAAGGATATGAAAATGTTGTTAATTATGGTATGTGGTTTATGTGGACGGGTTCTTCTACTGACCCAGCTGATGACGATGCAGCATTTTTGGAAGCATCAGATTTCGCTTCTAAATTTGCATATGCTTTAAATGATTTTATGGAAGACAAAGATAACATTATCATGCCTTCTGGTTATTGCAATGTTGACATATATGTTGTTCGCCTTATTATTCAACTGGACGAAGAAAACGTGGATGAAGAAGGGCGTCCAACCGGCAAATTATTTTATCTGGTTATGAACGATGTTCCTTGGACTACCGCTAATGCATTCCGTAAAAATGTCCAAGATGTAAAAAAATGGGAACAAGAACAAGCAGATTTTGAAGAAAACGACCCAAAAGGCAAATATGAAGACCGTGCTTTAAACAAGGCTGTTGAAGAATATGGGTTAGATGAAGACACAAACCAGCAACAAACCGACGAAGAAAATAATTTGAACGAAAAGGCAGATCAATCACAAACCGACGAAGAAAATTAAATTGCCTTTTACACAACAAATGTGTTATCATTAGCTTGTAAAGGCAAGGGGGCGTATATGAAAAAGATATTTATCGCATTTGTTATGTTTGTTACAACTGTTGGCAATACGTTCGCGTATCAGGTATTATCCACCAAAGAAATCGGCAAAGACGATGCCAGAAATCAAAACGTAATTGTTAAATGCACAACAGATACTGGTAAAATGTCTGAAGAAGTATGCTCGTTACGCAGATATGTAAAATGTACTGGTAAAGATAAAAAATCTAATTGTAATTTGTGGCAACCTTGGCGTGATTTGCGAGACCCCAGCAACACTTATTCTGATTGGAAAGCCGCTGCATCCGCATGTTGCAAGAAAAAAGGGTTAAGATAAAAATAAAAATAGGGCGAAACGCCCATTTTTATTTTTGGTGGATGTGGGCGGACTCGAACCGCCGACCCCTACGATGTGAACGTAGTGCTCTAACCAACTGAGCCACACATCCAAAAACTTTCAATAAAAAATCCGCCGCTGCGGAAATCAAGTTTTGGTGGGGATAGTGGGACTTGAACCCACACGATCGCAATGATCAAAGGATTTTAAGTCCTCAGCGTCTACCATTCCGCCATATCCCCAGGACTTT
>CAMYYT010000023.1 GCA_947303585.1 uncultured Pseudomonadota bacterium
GATATTTCACATTGGTATGATGCGGCTGTTAACGGTAAAAAAGAACGTGCTAAACCTGTTGCAAACTGGTTAATAAGTGAATTATTTGCGCATCCTGAAAATATGGATATCGAAAATAAAATCACTGAAAATGCTGCCCCAGCTACACCACGCATTATTACACCAGAAAATATCGCTGAAATGGTTGATATGATTGCAAGCAACGAAATTAACGGCAAACAAGCCAAAGAAATCTTTATCAAAATGTTGGACGGTGAACGTGGCACAATTCATGAAATTGCTGATAAATATGGTATGAAACAAATTACTGACACATCTGCAATCGAATCGGCTGTGGATGAAGTAATTAAAAATAATCCGGCCCAGGTTGAACAATATAAATCTGGCAAAGTCGGATTACTTGGCTTCTTTGTTGGTAATGTTATGAAAGCAACACATGGTCAAGCAAACCCTGCGATGGTAAGTGATTTATTAAAACAAAAATTGGGGTAAAATATGTTTGATAATAATATGCCACTTTGTTGCGATTCCGCAGAATTTCATGTGATGGCAGAAATACTGGAAAGGCAACAACAAAAGATAAAACAAAAAACAAATACAAAAAATAAAAGGAAAAATGAAATGGATAAAATGAATATCGTAACTATCGTTGAAAACAGTATCATCACAGGTGTCAAATACGGCACAGTTGAAATTGTTGACGCCCAACCACAATCTCAAATAGACAAAGCAGCCGTGCTTAGCAAACATAATCAAAAACAAGCTGTTAAAAACAACGCTATAATTCATCAAAGAATTGTATACGGGAAATAATATTTATTATGCAGAAATTCTTTATACAAACTTTTGGTTGCCAAATGAACGTGTATGACAGCGAACGTATTGCCGCCATGCTGGAAAAACACGGATTAACACAAACTGAAAATGTTGCAGATGCCGATATAATCATCCTTAACACTTGTGCTGTCCGCGCCAAAGCAACTGACAAAGTTTATTCGTGTCTGGGACGTATAAGACGCGCTAAAAAAGAATCTGCCCTACTTGGCATTGTTGGGTGCGTTGCACGAGAATCTGGTTCTGACGCATTTAGGCGCATACCAGAATTAAATTTTGTACTGGGGCCACAAAGTTATCACAAATTGCCTGAAATAATAAAAAACCCAGACATAAAGTTACTTAACATAGATTTAGGTGGTCTTGAAAAATTTGATGAATTGCCACAAATGGAAAAATCGCCAACTGTTGCTTATATTCCTGTCCAAGAAGGTTGTAATCATTGTTGTACATATTGTATTGTCCCATACACTCGCGGTCGCGAATTATCAAGACCTTTTGATGATGTTATTGCCGATACTGTAAATGCAGCAAAAACTGGCGCAATCGAAATTTGTTTCTTAGGACAAAATGTAAACGGATATAAATACACAGATGAAAAAGGCAACCTATTCCGTCTATCTGATTTAATTCGCGAAACGGCCAAACTGCCCGAAATCCTCCGTATACGCTTTACATCCAGTTATCCAACAGAAATGACTGATGACTTAATCAACATCTTTGGAACAGAGCCAAAATTATTACCGTTTTTAAATATGCCTATTCAAAGCGGATCGCCACGCATACTTAAAAAAATGAATCGCCCAAATGATCTAGACGCTTATAAAACAATCGTTCAAAAATTAAAAAATGTTCGTCCAGACATTCAAATTTCTTCTGATTTTATTGTGGGATTTCCAGATGAAACTGACGAAGATTTCGCAGAAACACTCCGTATAGCACGCGAAATTAAATATATAAATTCATATTCTTTTAAATATTCTCCGCGTCCTCATACTGCGGCAGCCATAATGCCTAATCAAATCAGTGAACAAATAAAATCGGTTCGCTTGCAACAACTTGATGCACAATTAAATGAAAACCAACGGGAATTTAATATGTCTTGCATCGATAAAGAAATGATTTGTTTATTTGAAGGCAACGACAAAACTGGCCGCAATTTAGTGTTCCGCACACCGTATATGCAACAATGTATTGTCGAAAAACCCGACCATGAAATTACGCCTTTGCAAAAAATAAAAATCACAGACGCAAACAAATCATGCTTGCACGGTGAAATAATAAAATAATTAGAACAAAATTTTTCCGGTCAAAGAAAATTTATAACGCCAATCAAATTCATCTTTGAAAGCGTTTATACCCAAATCTACACCGCCTTCATCTTCCACAGACCAAAAACCAATTTTTATACCTGTTGAAAAATTGCCATTAGTCCCCACGAAGCTTTCCAAAGAATATTCATATTTTATACCATCTGTTATAAAAGCATATTTACCTTCGCCACCACCACGAACATAAAATTCAGTATCTGTCACATCTGCAACTTTTGCGTTTTGCCAAACAATCCCTACAATTGGGACAACAACAAAACCTTCAAAAACATTAAAATCATAACCTGTATCAACCGCACCAAAAAGCGAAAAACCAATGGGGTTATTTTTTATTTCGTTTGTGTCTGTTACATAATTTGCTTTGAAATTCGTCAAATTGGCGCCAAAAGTTTCGCGAAGCCATATTTTATCAATAAGTTGCTTTGATTTTATATCTAAACCATACATTAATCCCGAAAAATCATTTAAAGAATCTTTATACGAAAAACTGTTAAAAGTGAACCCAACATTAAAATATAAATTTTCATATTTTTGACCTGTATAAATGCGACCACCAAACCCATTAATAGAATCTGACAATATATACGAAGTAGATACACCTGCCCCAGCATCTGTTTCATCTTTGATCATATCAAGCAAAGAAAAATTATTTATCGCTTTAACAGGCCTTAACATAATTTTATGATTAAACTGATAAGATAAATTTTTTATATGTTCAATTTCTTCCCAAGAATTTGCTGTATCCAATGCAGATAATAATTTATCATTTGAACGATTACTACGAAGAGATTCAAATGTTTCTATTTCAACCTTGTCATAATTAGTTTCACGAACATTTGTGATTACCCAATTACCACCGTCCCAGACAACATCAGCCCTGTATAACCCACTTAAACCTTGGACTTCGACAATTACAGTATCACCACTGACAGCATGAGTTATAATATCACCATTATGAACAGCGCCTTTGACAATTAAATAGACCGGACCTTGTAAATCTACATTTTTATCCCAATTTTGCCAATCTGTAAAATCATTAATTTCTATACGCGAATTACTGATTATTATTTCAGATGCATTTATAGTCTTTAAATTATCAAAGTTTATATTTGTTGAATCAGTATCTATCTCTACACGAAAATTAGACGGATTCACCATAAAATTAGTTCTGTCAGCATCAGACCTTATTATCTGCGTCACTATCTCGCCATGATTTGTTATAATATTTCCTGATATGGTCCCTGTATTATAAAGAAAAATATTATTGTCATTAGCATCTATGGAACCATTTATCGTTCCATAATTATAAATGTTAAAAGACGGACTGGTCACAACTATATTTCCAAAAGTATCACCAGGATTAATATACAAACTATCCGCAAAACAGGGATTAAAAGCCATAAAAAACGATATTAATGATACTAGGTATTTTTTCATAACGTAGTATATGCTATCATATAAAATAAAAAAGCAACAATAAAAAAAATCCCGTTAAAAAACGGGATTCCAAAGCGAAAAGAGGAAAGTTTAAAACATATAACGAATACCAATATCACCACTGAAATCATGCATTCCAGAAGCAACATCAATATAGTTATAACGTGCTGCAACATCAACCGCATAGCAGCCAAATGGCATTGCCAACCCCAAAGTTGCCATACCAGAAAATCTGGTATTATCTTTCTTGTCTTCAAAGCCTGCTGCTGATGCTTTTGTATCAATGAAAGCTAAACCTGCACCGATACCTGCAAATGGTTGAATATAACGAAAATGACCTATGTTCATATAAGCATTAGCCATCAATTCAATATTATTAGATGTGACTTCTACATTGTCAAGATTGCCAAAACCTTTTGTATCCTTACCTTTTGTAAAGAAAGAACCTTCAATTTCGAATCGTGCAGTTTCATACATAGTCAAACCTAATGCTGCACGTAATTGATACAAATTCTGTGAAACGCTTTCTTTAGCATTATTAAAATTATAATTCAAATTACCGTACGTAGCACCGCCACGCAATGCGACATATGGCAAAATATCCCAACCCATAAAACTGGTTGTTTGTTGTTCATACATTTGACCACCTGCAAAAGCTGGTGCAGCCAATAATACTGCCAATGAACCGGCAATAAGTTTTTTCATAAGTTTCTCCTTTTGTTGCTGATTAATCTCAACACCCATATTCTATCAAAGAAAAAACAATATTTACATAGGGATGAATACATAGGATATAATTCCTTGTATACGACAAAACACACCGTATACAAAAGATTATGATATTAATTTTTTTATAACAAAATCTGCCAACATCAAACCAAATGTCCCTGTCACAGTTATTATTGACCCAAATTCGCGTCCACCGTTTTTTTGAGGAGCTGCAACTTCGTCTGAATACACCACATAAAAATCAGGCAATTTAATATCACGAACTAATTTTCTTATTTTTGAAGCCAACGGACAAACACAAGTCTTGGATAATTTAGCTATTTTAATCTTGCTGACATCTGTTTTTCGCGCAGCCCCCATAGACGAAACCAAAGGTACATCATGTTCAAAACACCATTTATACAATGCTATTTTGGACGAAACTGTATCTATCGCATCTATAACAAAATCAGGATTAACCGTTAAATTTGTCTTATCATCAAAAAAAGTGTCATATACATCAACAATAATATCTGGATTTATATCAAGAATTCGTCTTTTGGCAACTTCGACCTTTGACTTACCAAGTGTAGAATCAAGCGCAAACAATTGTCGGTTTATATTTGATTCTTCAACCTTGTCAAAGTCAACCAAGATTATATGCCCAACCCCGCTGCGCGCCAAAGCTTCTATGGCAAACGAACCAACCGCCCCACAACCAACAACCATTACAGTTGATTGTTGTAATTTTTTCACAGCACCTTTACCGACCAACAAAGTTATTCTATGCAATCTGTTCATTTATTCAAAACCTTTAATGTATTATTATATATAATTTCCGGCACACCATCATCATTTTTAATTGTTATTATTCGTATCAAAACATCTTTTAATAAAACATCTTTTTTTGCATCTGTTTCAATCAAGATTCTATTTATAGGAATTTGTTCTATACGGTAATTTATGTCGTATACAACATTTTTACTAATCGAAAAAAATACATTTTCATATTTTAATAATTGTTTCAAAATCATATCATTTTCATCAAAATTATGAACCACCAACATTGGTAATTCATTTTGTTTATATTGTTTCAAAATATGCAATATTTTATCCCAAGCACCAACACAATGCAAAAAAACAGTCCTTTTTAACTTCACAGCAATATCCAGTTGTGTCATAAAAACTTCCACTTGTTTTTCCATATTTGGTTTATGTTTATCCAGACCTATTTCACCAACCATATAATCCGAATCAGTTTTTAATAAATTTTCAAGCCGAATATCAAACCCATCTTTTAAAGATTCAACGAACCACGGATGCACCCCGAACGCACCGTATACACGTTTATCTTGTTTTACCAAATCAACTATGTTATTCCAATCAGATTCAACCACAGCACAACACACGCACCCAACAACTTCAGGTTGTAAATCACAAGTTATATAATCAATATGAGTATGCGAATCTATTATTTTCATAATATAAATCTAAACATAAATATATTTTTTTGCAAATTAAAATCTTTGGCGCATAGTAAATTCAACAGTCCATTTTTCGTATTCACGTGCATGAATATTAGAATCACGCTTGGTATAACTTACTGTCAAAGTCGGAACAAACCCCCACACATCTATTTTATTATTAGAAAGCGATACAGCATACCTTTGTGTAAAATCACGCTCTGTGACTTGGCTAAACGCATAATCTTTGACCGCCCAACGCGCTCCGTCATAATTCACCCACGAAAAAGATGGTTCTAAATACACACCAAACCCCCATGGGATTTCCGCTCCAAATCCGGTTCCTATACTGTAACGCCAATTTGCATAAATATCGTCTTTGGCAGTATCTCTATCAACGCCACCGAACAAAATAAAATATTTTGATGCATCAAATGAATATGACGCATACGGCGAAATTCCGTACGTTTGTCCATTCATATATTCGCCATATTCATCATAAATATTATTCATGACACGCAAAGTTAATCCCGAAGATATCTTGCGAGACCAATCGTAATGAGTATCTAATTTTGCACCATACGACCAATTATATCTGTCCCAACCATACCAACGACGCCCAGCAATTGCTGCCAACCAAACGTCACCCTTTTCCCAAATATAGCGCGGTCCAGACGATACAGATAAATACAAATCATCAAATTTATGCTTGTTATAAATATTGGTATAAATATTACCTTCGTTCTTCCAGCGCCAATGCTGAGATAAATGGAATTCATAATTACCACCAAGCAAGAAATTATAGCCCACAGCCTTTTCTGGCTTTGGCAAAACGCGTTTGAATTCACCCCATTCGTTTATAATATATTCTTCACCCCCAGCAGCCAAATTCACATTATTATCAGGTGCAGCACCAAAATTAAACCACGCGTTCCAGCGTTTATTTTGACGCGCCACATAACGTAAATACATCATACGCTGTCTAACATCTTCAGGAATATCTTGACCAGCCATAGCAAGACGCAAATGATAATCAGCACGATACCATTGATGCTTTATCATATAACATATAGCCAATTCATAACGCACTTTTGCTAAATCTGGTTGATCGTCCAAAATCTTGCGATAAATTCGTATTGCTTCATCAATATTGCCTTTCTTTTGTTCAATCTGAGCCAATAAATACCAACGTTCTATTTCCACAGGCAAACTATTGGTCTGAGGCATTTTAATCAAAATATCTTGTGCGCGTTCATAATCACCCTTGTACACCAAATCACCAGCCATTTTGACCGCATCTATTGCAGACATAGTAACAGTTTTTGTTTCATGAGATTCAGCCCATGAAACCATGGGCTGAAATCCTAAAATTAATAAAACTAAAACAATTCGTTTCAACTTTATTGTCTTTTCATACCATAAGCACCTTGAACTTCCCACTCACGAGTAGCATAATCATCCGTATTTGGATTACCATCCAATACTTTCACCGTTCTATATTGAATGACACCAGCCGCTTCTGTTGGACTATTTATACCGTAATAGCCCATCTTAACTACACCTTCTATTTCATCAGGCGAGTCTTCTTTTTGAAACCGCTGAGGTACTCCTGCACCATTATTAAATTGAACAGCCAAAGTGTTATCATCCATATTGTCACGGGTCACAACAACATCATAAAAACCAGCACCACTAAATGGCATAGTTAATGTTTCTGTTGTGCCATTAAATGTCAAAGTAGCATTATCGGTAGTGAAATTCTGTGCCATATCATGCCCAGCTTTGTTCGGATGCAAAGCACTGTTTGGATCTGTACCATCATCATGCTCTACACCATAAGCATCCAAATAAGTCGTTCTGCTTCCTGCAAATGTCCCTTTAGTTTGGATAGAAGAATAAACTCTACCATGAGCGGTCCCTTTGAATGCCATCCCTGCTGTTGGTTCCAAAGTATCAACCAATTCACCATTTTTAATAGCATACCCACCAGCGAACAATTGATAGTCCTGGGAATTTCTGAACTCATCTTCCATTTCTTCATCTGTATGATATTTATCATCATCATCGTTTCTATGCAAAGTTCCTGCACGAGCATCGGCAATCATTTCATCTGTTGTCAGATTTTTATTTTTGGTTCTGTACACTGGATTAAAGTGACCAAAATCAGAGAACTGCAATCCTTGATCTCTACCAAAAGTTTTAATATCTAAAACTTCATCAATTCTATTCCAGTGTCCACCGGTCAGCCCCTGTTCTGTTGCGATAGCATTCAAGTCATCAATAGTAATACTACCATTATCCAAAACACGCCATTTTGCATTATCTCCGCCATTCTTCACATATTCAAACATAGGTCCATTAAATCTTGTTGTATCTCCAACACGTTGAATTTCATCGGATACCGCACCCAAAGTTTCTTCAACAGTTGAAATACGTCCATTTTCATCTATACCAAATTGGAAATAACCTTGTCTTGGATCTTGAGCTATATAAAATTTAACATCATCTAACGTATAAACTTCGTATTCTTTACCATTAAAAGTCTTCGAAGTACGAACAACCGCGCTTCCCGAACCATCTTTAGCAACAACAACAGCAGAAGCCATAGAAGTCAAAGCATTATTACTTAATTTTGCATCGCCAGAAATTATTCCTGAACGAGCAAATAATTCTGCTTCGGGTACACCACCGCCACCATGACCGCCACCACCACATGCAGCCAACGCCAAAACAGATGTTAAAATAGCATATTTTTTCATTTTCTTTCCTTTTTGTTAAAAAAACACTGAATAAAATCCTTTCTAGACGATTTAATTATACTCTTTTTATCGCGAATTATCAAATATAAAACTACATTTTTTCAATATGTAATATTGTGATTTTGAATGTTCCAACAGGTATTTTAACAACGCGTTCATCGCCAACTTTTGCCCCTATCAAAGAACAAACCGCCGGGGAATTATAAGTAAAAATCTTTTTAGCATAATCTTCATCGCCCAAAGGCGCCAAACCAAACACCCTTTCGGTTTCTTCACCTGTTTCAAGATTTTCTTGTACCCCCCTTACCCAACAATAAAGTCCAACAACATCTGGCACACCGTCAACAATATTTGAACACACTTCAAAATTTTCAGCATCTTTCATCGCCTTGAACAATCTGTCTTCGGCTAATTTTTCTTGTCTAGTTAAATTTTCATACGCAAAATTATCATGCCAGGTATTAGTATCACCCTCAAAAGAGATATTCTTTTCACGTCTTATGTTTTCAAGTTCTTTTTGAAGTTGCGTTATTTTTTCCAAGGCATTTTTCATGTACTTTTCAGTAACAAACACTTTCATATATTATCCTCTGGGTAAACCTTGCCAACATTGTAAAAAACAAATTCACAGATAACAAGAAAAAACCGTGACGATTTGGTTTTACTAACGTTCGTTTTCGCTTACTCATTGTCGAACTGCAACTTCGTTGCAAGGCTTCTCATCCCATTGCGCGTAAAAAATTAATACCCCTTTTTTGGGGTATTCATTTTTTTGGTGGACGCGCAGGGATTCGAACCCTGGACCCACTGATTAAGAGTCAGTTGCTCTACCAACTGAGCTACGCATCCAAAACT
>CAMYYT010000024.1 GCA_947303585.1 uncultured Pseudomonadota bacterium
CCATGACATTAAACGCGTTCTTTCACACAAATTGTCCACATCTTTGTGTCCCCGAATATACGAACAATCTTTTGGTTCTATTTTCCAACCATTATCTGAAATCGGTTTATCAACAACATAAACTTTTCCACCACTGTTTATATGAGAAACAATTGGAAACATATGTGGAAACAAAGTAAATATATTATCCACAGTATTACGCATTGTGGTGTCATTAAACAGAGATGTTGAATATATACCACCTGTTATAAACGTTAATTGAAACAATTGATATGCCAGATTATCTTTATATTTTTCTGGCAAAACATATCTAGAAATACAAATTAATTTTTCATTATTGTTAATAGCTTTTTCTACTTCACCCCAATTAGAAAAATCATAAACATCATCATCCCCTAGAATCCATACATAATCTTTATTTGCTGATTCCATGGCTCTGGCAATATTACCAGAAATACCTATGTTATATTTGTTTTTTATGTATCTTATATTTTTATATTTTTCTGAAAATTCTTTAATTACTTGTTGTGTATCATCTGTTGAATTATTATCTATGACCAAAAAATCAAAATCAGATATTGGCGATTTTTCATCAAAAATTCTGCATAGTGTTTGACGAACAAATTTGGCCCTGTTGTATGTAATCAATATTATTTGTAATCTATTTTTAACAGACATACCTATCTACCTTTACTTTGATAGTAACATACTACATTTTTTATACCTTCTTTGAAAGAACAAAATTTATCAACATCTACAATATTACATAATTCGCAAGTATCTGCCACAGAAAACATTATTTCATCAGCACGATAAGGTAATGCACCAAAATTTAATTTTGTTTCATTGTTGTTTGATATCTGTTTTATAAAAGACACGAAATCTTTCAAAGAAACCGAATTTCCCGTACCAATTTGAAAAGATTTATATCTGAAATTGTTTTTTTGCGAATAATTCAGTGCCCCAATATACGCATTACAAACATCCTCGACGTATACAAAATCTCTTTTTTGTTCCCCACCAGATAAATTTATTTCTGGCTTAGGATTCATTGCTATATCTTGTACCATCCTTTCTACAAACTTGTCTGAATTATCATCTTCGCCATAAATATGTTCTAAAACCATATTTATAACTTTTATTTTTTGTGAAAAATATTGTAACCATAAATTTAAACTTTTTTTTGATAAAGAATAATCCAACAAATATTGATAAGATAATCCATCTTTGTTAAAGTAAGAATCAGTATTTATAAATGTACTTACACCGTTTTTAATAGCAAATTCTGCAATATTAACAGGAAATATTAAATTAGATTCTAATATCTTACTCGAAGGAACTGCATAACGTCCGTATTCCGTAGCACAATGAATCACAGCAAAAATATTTTTCCACGGAACATCTTCTAACGAAATTTTATCTATATCATACGAAAAAACCCGTGATGAAAGCAATTCAGATTCTATTCTGTATGTTTTTGAAAAAGATCTTTTAAGAATAACAATATTATTGTCAGTGCGTTTTAATAAATTTTTCAACATATGTGACCCTAAAAAACCCGATGCACCAGTCAATAAAATCGTATCTTTTTTCATTTTTATCACCACATTATCTTTGTATATTTTTAATCATATTTTGTGCATACTCTTCGCGACTAACAAACGGGAACATATCTTCCAACGATGGCGACACCATTGAACCGTCTGGTAATTTACGCGCTGATAACTTTGGCAAAAAAGCATATTCTTGTAAAGTCAAAACTTCTGTTAAAACCGGTCCAGATGTTTCAAATGCTTTTTTAATACCACTATTTAATTCATAAGAACCAGATATACGTATTGTTGGAATATCAAATGCATTTGCTATCTTTTCAAATTTTGGAATACCAACACCACTATCAACACCAGAACCTGTCATGCGACCATTAAAGAAATTTCTTTGTGTCTGACGAATCGAAGAATATCCATTATTATTTATAACAAATATTTTAATTGGTAATTTGTTATAAGATATTGTTTCTAATTCTTGCAAATTCATCATGATAGAACCGTCTCCAGCCAAACAAACCACAGGACGTCCATTTGCCTGATATGCAGCACCGATTGCCGCAGGCAAATCATATCCCATAGATGCATCACCACTGTTCCAGAATTGACGTTGCCCTTTCTTTACAATTCCAACTTGATGAGCACACACACATGCAGAACCATTAGCAGCAACCATAATCGCATTATCAGGCATATTCTTTGTTAATTCACGAACAAAACTATACACATTTATTAAACTGTTTTCTTGTTGTGCATATTCTGGACTATTTTCAAAAGAATATTTTTGTTTCATATTTTGACAATATTTTGCCCAATCTTGTTTTGAAAAATCTTTTACTTGATTTAATAATACTGGCATAAAATCACGTAAATCTGCATTAATTGCGACATCAGGACGTACCGTTGGTTTATCTAATTCTGCCTTATCTATATCAACAATTATCTTCTTTGCATCTTTTGCAAAATTTTCCCAATTATATGAAGCCTGACGAATATTGTTACGTGTCCCCAAAAACAAAATAACATCTGCATTTTGTAAAACAAAATTACCAGCCCTTTGTCCAACTGTCCCAATACGACCAGCAAACAAAGGATGATTTGTATCCATTAAATCAAATCCATTAAAAGTTGTCACAACTGGAATATTTGCTTTTTCAATCAATTTATTAAAATTATCAATTTGCCCCGATAAACGAATACCATGTCCTGCAACAATCAAAGGACGTTTAGCATTTTTCAAAGATTCAACAACTTGGCTTACTTTTAAATCTGGCTTTACAGAATTTTTTTCAGGTACAAATTCCCGCAAATCACTTTCATCAATTTGTGCACCTTGAATATTCATCGGAATATCCAACCACACAGGTCCCATACGACCATGAGTTGCTTCATATATCGCTTTATCTAAATGATATTTAATATCGTACGCATCTTTCACCATCACCGCATACTTAGTCAAAGGTTTCACCACAGAAATAATATCAACTTCTTGATCACCTAATTGACGAAGTGGAATTTCACGACAAGAATCCAAAGATGTTGTATATTTAACCTGACCAGATAAATAAAGAACAGGTACACTATCTGTCCATTGTCCCATAACACCATTCAAAGCATTTAATCCACCAGGCCCAGTCGTCACATTTACAACAGCTAATTTTTGATTTACACGCGCATAACCTTCAGCTGCAATTGCACAAGCTTGTTCATGATGATTTGCAGTATACGGTATAGCATGTCCTAAACTGTCATTTAAATGCATTGCACCACCACCAGAAACCATAAAAAAATGTTCAACACCATGTTCTTTCAATCTTTTTGCAATATAATCAGTAACTTTCATCATTTTTAATCTCCATATACAAAATCTGCTTGTTTTGCTAACAATATGACATTTGTAGCATACCCATGTTTAGCAAACCCAAAATCACAGTTATTTGCACGTGCCGCTTTTAAATCAACATCAGTATCACCAATAACAACTGTTTTGGACGGATTCAAATTATATTTAGAAATAATTTCTGCAACCATAGCATTTTTATCTAAAACTTTGTTTTCATATTTATCTGGATAAAAAATATCTTTAACGAAATCAATTTTCATTTTTTGCACAATAAGATTTGTTGCTTTACTTGGTTTATTAGTAGCAATAAACATTTGCTTATGATTTTGTTTCAAATTATTTACAAAATTATAAGAATATTTATACCAACTAACACCATCAGCCGCAGAAGAATCGTAAATTTGACGAAAATTAGCAATTATTTCTGCTTTCTTTTTTTCATCTTTACCTAATCCTAAAACATCCACAATTTCTGCGATTTTATAACCAATTAAACTGTTAGTTATCTTTGAACGTTCTATTTCAAACCCAGACTTGATAATCGCATCATACAAACTACCTAAGATTCCATTTGCTGTATCCAACAAAGTTCCATCCATATCAAAAATATAATTTGAATACTTTTTCATAACCACATTACTTTGTTTTCAATAACATTTCCTGTTGTGCAGCATAACGTTTAGAAATCATTTCTATACGTTCAGCCTCTGCATTTGAAATTTTGCCATAAAATTCGCTCTTACGACGCATCCACGCTAATTCAAATCCCATAGCAACAGTCAAAGCTTTGTTTATATTTTCATCATTCAATGCTTTTTGAGCATCAAAAATAACATTTCTTGTTTCAAAACTATGAAAAACATCTTTTGGTAATTGACGCATAAAATCCAATGCTTCCCCAGATATAGCACCACCTATACAAAACTTTTTATTATATGTGCGTGCAACACCAGCAATCTGTTGTGCAATTACCAACATTTCCGGAGAATTACAATATTTTCTATCTTTACCCACGGAACCAGAAAAATCAACACGTCCCAAAGTAATACCATCTACTTGGGTTGCTTCTGGCTGATGCATCATTTCAAATAAATTTTTATATCCTGTGATTGTTTCAATATTGATAATAAATTTAGTATTATAACCTTCATCTGGTTGAAATACTGTATTTTTAGCTTCCACAAATTTTTTCAAAGAATATGGTGTTTCAATCATAGGTGCAACAACAATATCAGCACCCAAAACTTTGGCATCATGTAAATCACGACGTGCTTCTGCACCACCAATTTTAACAGCCACAGGAACATCAGCACGCATAGTTATATTTGTTATAATTTGCGCTAATTCGCCAGTTAAACCTTCATCTTCAAAAGAAATTTTAACACCAGAAATATTATGCTGTTTCAATTCTTTCAAAAAATCTAACATTTGTCTTTCAAGTATATTCATAATTATTTGTCCTTTGTTAATTTTTGTTTATCTATCAAATTAATATTTTTGCGATACCAATCATACAATTCAGCTATCGCAGTTTCCATAGGTGTAAAATATACATCCTTAAATTCATTTTTTAATCTTGCATTTGAACCATAATAATCTAAGCCATAACCATCATTTGTAATTTTTATATCTTTGTTTCCAGATACTTTTGATACAGCATATGCAATATCCGCTAAATCAGTATGTGTATCAGGAACAATATTATAAGATTTATATTTTGTATCGTTTTCAATAAACCAATCTAAAATTTTTGGTAAATCATTAACATACAAATAACTAAATCTCCGATTTTGACGAAGTGTTATAGGTAAATTAAACAAACTTTTGCAAATCGCATTAGATATAAAACGAATAGAATAATCTTCGTATTTACCAAATATCCCAAAAATATTCAAATCAACAAAACCAGGCAAATTGTCTATTTGTTTATGAACAACATATTTAGTAAAACTATGATCATCAACACCCATATTTTTATAAATATCGTTTTCACTTACACCAGAATTATTTTTTGAAACATCATAAACCGCGCCAGAACCAAAATTTATAAACTTACCAAATTTATCTTTATTACGTTCTAAATTTTCAAACATACGAACATTGGTGTAAAATAAATTTGATTTATCCAGTGCAGCTCTATGTCCAGGTTTTACAGCTGTATGTAAAACAACATCAAATTTTTTATCTTTAAAAAAATTATCTACTGATTCCGTATCAGCAATATCAACTTCTGCATGTCTTGGCGCAACAATATCATATTTTTGTGATAAATATGATTCAAGTATGTTGCGCCCGATAAAACCACTACCACCAGTAAGTAATATATTTTTTTTCATAAACTATTTTACCTTTTCTTTAATGAAATTATGTATTACTTCTGACGTTTTCAACATATCTTTTGGTGTATTATTTTGCGCAACACCAACCCAGAAAGTATTATTCATAATAAATTCTGCACCTGGCATTTTTGCATAATCTTCTTCTGTCAAATCGCAGGATTTTACTAATTTTCCAGAACCAATACGCATGTCAACTGCATTATTAGTCATCATCGGTTGACGTAAAATATTACCAGCGAATAATTGACGTGTTCCAATACCATTTTGTTCCAAATTTGTTACCATTTCTTGCTTTGTAAACGGCGCATTTTTCCGTACAGAGATTAAATAACCAAACCAAGACGGTGAACATTTTTTTGAAAATTTTGGTAAAATCAAATAATCTTGCAAATCTGATAATTTTTCATTTAACACAGCAGCATTTTTACGACGCATATCCAAGAAAGTATCTAATTTGCCTAATTGCGCCAAACCAATAGCAGCTTGCCAATCTGTAATTTTCAAATTATAACCGATATTTGAATAAGTATACTTATGGTCATAACCAAATGGTAAATTACCCAATTTCATATTAAAACGTTGTTGACATGTATTATCTGTCCCAGGATTACACCAACAATCACGTCCCCAATCACGGAAAGATAAAATACTTCTGCGCAATTTTGGATTATTTGTTATAACTGCACCACCTTCACCCATTGTGATATGATGTGCTGGATAGAAAGAAAATGTTCCAATATGACCAATTGTTCCGGCATATTTATCTTCCCATTTTGCACCTAATGCGTCACAGCTATCTTCGATAACATACAAATTATGACGTCTTGCAATATCCATCATTGCATCCATATCATACATATTTCCTAATGTATGAGCCAAGAATATAGCACGGGTTTTCGGAGAAATAGCAGATTCTATTTCATCAATTTTAATATTGTAAGTTCCAACTTCACAATCAACAAATACAGGAACTAAACCGTTTTGAATAATTGGATTCACAGTTGTTGGAAATCCAGCTGCTACAGAAATCACTTCATCACCTTTATGTAAAGCATCTTTACCTAAAATAGGTGAAGTCAATGCAGACATAGCCAATAAATTTGCACTTGACCCAGAATTACAAGTTAATGCATATTTAACACCTAATTTTTCTGCAAATTTTTTTTCAAATTCAGCATTGAAACGCCCTGTTGTTAACCACATATCCAACGAAGCATCTATCATATTTTCTAGTTCTTCTGCACCTAAATTTTTACCAGATGCTGGAATATATTTTTTTTCCGCATTTAATTTTTCAATACGATCTAATTCTGCATATTCTCGTGCTAATTCTTTCATTTGAGCACGAACTTGATCTTTTGTTCTTATTTCCATTTTATCTACTCCATTCTATATTTTTTACACGAGCATCATGTACAAATTTATTTATTTGATTCTTGGTATATTCAATCATATCTGTATTTGAATAATGTTCGCGATACCATTTTGTTGTTTCTTCAATAGCATATTTTGCATCCCACACAGGTAAAAATCCCAATTCTTTTTTTGCTTTGTTAATATCTAATTGCAATAAATTAGCTTCGTGTAAGCCATCACCAGAACCAACAACTACTTTACCATTTCCCCATATATCAGCGACTTGCTTTGCGACTTCTGCAACACGAACAGGTGTTCCAAATTCTGGTCCAAAATTATAACCTGTTGCATATTTATCACAAGATTCAGATCGGAAGAGCGTCGTGTAGGGAAAGAGTGTTCGATATCGTGGGGGTG
>CAMYYT010000025.1 GCA_947303585.1 uncultured Pseudomonadota bacterium
CGCCCTGTCCAATCTGCGATTAGGTTTAAAAACACCAGGCGTATCAACAAAAACCAGTTGTCTGTTGCCGACCATTTTTATCGCACGCAAACGAGTTCTGGTTGTTTGAACTTTGTGCGAAACAATAGACACCTTACGCTCCATAATTTGATTCAAAAGCGTAGATTTACCGGCGTTTGTCGGTCCAATAATTGCTATAAAACCCGAATATGTTTTTGTCATACCTTAACCATAGCACACCATTTTGTAAATACAACAAAAACCTTGAAAAATCATTTAAACATTTTATGATTAATAAAAATCAACCAAAAGGCTTAGATTATGGAACAAAATTTTACTTTTAATTATGATTGGAATATAACATTTATGCAACAAGCACAACTGATGTCAACGCGTTCCAAAGACCCCAGCACCAAGGTTGGTTGCATAATCGTTTCTCCAGATAGATTTGTCTTATCCGAAGGCTACAACGGTTTTCCACGTGGTGTAGCAGATACCCCAGAAAGACTAAATGATCGCAGTCAAAAATACCCACGTGTCGTTCATGCAGAAGCAAACGCCATCATTAACGCCGGAAGAAACGGCGCAAAAATCGATAATGCTATTTTGTATGTAACACAACCACCTTGCCCAAATTGTGCAAAAATGATTGCCCAAGCTGGAATTCGCGAGGTATTCTATATAGATTTAGACAAAACCAAAAAAGGCATTCCTGGTTGGCGCGATGAATTAGATATCTCGTTTGACATATTTAATGAAGTTGGTATCCGTTATAAGGCAATTCCAAAAAAATATTTGTTTACAAAATCGCAACTAACCAGCATAAGAAACAAACAATTAAAAGCTTTAAACAAATAAAAATGCCCGTTTGGGCATTTTTATTTTAACTTTTTAGTCCATTCGTTATCTGGGAAATTTTTACGCAACATTTCACCATAACCGTTTGCTTGTTCTGGCAAACCTATTGCAGTATAACATTCTGTTAAACGAAACATTGCTTCGGGTGTCATAACTGTTTCTTGGGCGGTTCCAACAACAGATTGTAGACGCGTAATGGCAGAAGCCCAATTTTCTCGTTGCATATCTTCACGCGCAGCATACATAACCTTGCCAGCAATATAATTTTTCAAGATAAGTATTTTATTTTTTGCATTTTCTGCATATTCGCTGTGTGGGAAACGGTCAACCAATTGTTGAAATTGTTGCAAAGCATACGCAGACATTCCAGGATCACGACGAACATCACTTACCTGACGATAATAGCACATTCCACGCAAATACATCATATATGGAACATCTTTGTGTCCAGGATGGAAACGCATATATCTATCAATAGCCAGTATAGAACCCGCAAAATCTTTATCCATATACCGCGAATACGCCATCATTACCAGCGCATCCGCAGACCAAGGATTTGATGGATATTGTGCTTCGGCTGTTTGGAACAATTCCGCAGCATCATCATAATGCTTTTTATTAAACTCTTTATAGGCGTCTTGGTAAATATCTTCCAAGGGTCTATCTGGTTTAATTTCTTCACCACCGCTACACGCCACCAGTGCAGGTATCAAAGTCAATAATAAAACTATTTTTTTCATACTTGAAATTCCTTAAACAAAAACAGTATAATGAAACAGATAAAAAAATAAAAGAAAAAAATAGGCTTGGTTATGAAATTAGGAAAAAATATATTCGGCGTGGGCGCCATGACTGGCATAAGCCGTATTTTTGGATTCGTCCGCGATATGTTAATTGCGCGCTTTTTAGGCGCAGGTCGTATGTCTGACATTTTCTTTGCAGCATTCAAATTACCTAACCTTTTTCGTGATTTGTTGGGCGAAGGTGCGCTTTCTGCTATCTTTATTCCTATGTATACTGATATGAAAAAAGACGAAAGTTTTGCTAAAAATGTTTTTTCTTGGCTGATGGTTATTTTACTGGGTATAACAATAATATTTGAAATCTTTATGCCTTTGATAGTATGGGCACTGGCACCTGGTTTTTCTGAAGACCCTGGAAAAATGCAATTAACTGTGACCGTTGCACGAATAATGTTCTTTTATGTCATCTTTATATGTGGCGCTGCGTTTTTATCCGCTGTTCTTAATGCACATTCTCGATTTTTGTTGGCGGCTTTTATGCCTGTAATGTTAAACATTATGTTGATATGTGCTTTGGTTGCATCTGTTTGGTATGGAAATCAGTTTATAATTTATGTAATGGCTGGGACAGTTGTTTTGTCTGGCGTTTTACAGTTTTGTATTCTTTGGCATCGAATAAGGCAAAAACAGTTTGGGTTGCGACTTGTTATTCCTCATTGGAACGGACAGATTAAAAATATGTTCAAAAGATTCGGTGTCAGTCTGGTTGGTTCAGGCTTTTATCAAATCACTATTATTGTTGGAACATTGGTCGCCAGTTGGCAATCTGGGGCAGTATCATGGCTTTATTATGCAGACCGTATGGTTCAATTGCCTTTTGCTATGATAGGTTTGGCTGTGGGAACGGTTTTAATTTCTTCTATATCGAAAGCATTAACTGAAAAAAATATGCGCAGCGTTTATTTACAACAAAATTCTTCAATGCGTCGCTCTATGATGTTGATTATGCCTTGTATGGTGGGACTTTTTGTTCTGGCAGAACCTATTATTAAAATCTTGTTTCAACACGGCGCATGGACAGCAGATTCTACAAGTGCGGTTGCGCTGGCTATTAAAATTCAATGTTTGGTATTGCCTGCTATGTTAATAAGCCAAATTTACAGTAAAACTTTGTATGCTTCACAAGATGTTAACACCCCAGTAAGAACAAGCGTTGTTTCATTAGGAGTTGCGACGATTATTTATCTTGCCCTGTTCCCAATGATTGGCTATTTATCTATACCTGTGGGCGTGGTGGTAAGTGGATATGTCAAAAATTATCTTTTGGGTCGTGTTTGTCGCAAACGCGCTTTGGTGAAAACGGACAAAAAGACTATATTTGCATTTTTTGCTTTTGCGGGTATCGCAACTATATTGGGCACCGCATTATCGACCATCGCTATTACTAACATTTGGTGGCTGGGGATTGCGATTTGCGCTTTTGGGATTTTATACCTGCCTGTCGCATTTATAATTGACAGATTTATCATAAAATAAAATTTGCAAGTCGTTTGCATTTATGATATAATCACATATATGAGATTAAATGGGATTGTCCCACAAAAGGAGTGAGAATATGAAAAAAGTGGTATCTTTGGCGGCATTAACCGCTTTGTTGGCGGGCTGTATGGATTTAAATTCGTCCAGCACACCTGCTACTTATGGTTCTGGTTTAGACGAAGAACAATTAACAACAACCGACAACACATTAAATACTAATGCTTATTTGATGGCGGCTGCACCAAAATATTATATTGGCAGTGCATATAAAATTGAAGATGTTCAATATATCCCAGCCGAAGATTTAACATACAATCAAACTGGTATCGCAGGAATCGTTCCTGTTGAATTAAATGGTTCAAAAACTAGCGATGGCGAAACATTTGATTCTAATCAATTCGTTGCAACTAGTAAGACTTTGCCCTTGCCAACAATTGCCAAAGTTACAAATCTAGATAACGGCAGTTCTGTCATTGTTCGTGTAAACAATCGTGGACCTTTTGTGAACACTCGTATTATGGATTTGTCTGCTGCTGCGGCACGTCAGATTGGTATGACTGGTACAGCCAAAGTTCAAATTCAGGTTTTACCAACAGAATCTACAACTGTTAAAAATGCAACATTGGGCGAAACTGTCCAAGTAACAACAAATCAAACACAACCAACTGTTATCCAAGAAACAGTCGTAGAACAACAGGTTCAAACTGCACCAGTCGCAACATCTGGCGAATATAGCGTCCAAGTAGCCGCGGTATACAGTGAAGATAACGCAAATGCATTGGCTCGTGAATTGGCTCAATATGGCAATGCTGTTGTTGTTCGCGAAGGAGATATGTACAAAGTTCGTATCATTAATTTGGATGCAGCAAATGCCCGCCGTGTAATTGATTCTTTGCGCAGCGACAAAGGTATGGCTCCGGGTTTGTTAAAATCTGGTAAATGGATTAATGCAGACAGCATTTAATTAAAAGATATCACTTCATTACAGACCGCCCAGATGGGCGGTTTTTTTGTGCTTGATTTATCTTGTAATCGTTGTTATAACCGTAAAAAAAGGAAGAAAGTCATGCGTTTTATTATTTTGATAACATTGTGTTTTTCTCTGTTCGGTTGCAACAGCATATATTTGAAACCCAGCACATTGGACAAATCTCAGTTGGTTTATGCGCCACGCGGCGGTTATTCTATGCAAAGAACAATAAAACAAACGATGGAAGAACGCGGATACAATGTAAGTGTTGGACAATTAGTTCGCGTTTCAGAAGTTTCTGGTAATGAAACTTATAAAATTCCCAAAGGCGCCAGATATGCGGTAAATGTAAAAGAACGCAGCGAAAAATTACGACCACTTTGGTGTATATTTAATGGATTTTGGTGGTGGAGTTTTAATGTCTCTGTCATAGATAGAAGCAACGACAGTGAAATTTTAACTTGGCGGGGACGCGGATGTCAAAACAGTTCTTTAAGAAAACTTAATAATGTATTAGATAAATTAGAAATGAAAGGAACAGCACCAAATCCAAAACCAAAACAAATTCGTAAAAAGCCGGTTCAACCCGGTTCTGCGGTTTTGGCACCACAAAAACCAAAGCAAGAATTATTGATTTTGGCACAACCAAAATAAAAATCACCGCCCAATCGGGCGGTGGTTTTATTTTGACAAACTTTTCAGAAGTTCGTGTTTTAATTTTTGTATTTTCTGTAAATCTTTATCAACCAAATATTCCGCAAATTCTGCGATTGTCATTGGTTGTTTTTTCTTAGTCTTTGTTTGCATATTCACAGAAACCTTCGTTAGTATCACAACGTGAAATTACACCTTCGCTGATAAAATATCCTTTGGTATGAAGACATGCTGGGCATACTTCTGGTGCTTCGGTTCCAATGTGCCAATTGCCACAATTTGTGCAACGCCACATTACAATCTTATCCGATTTGAATATTGTTCCGTTTTCGATTGCTTCTGCCAGCGCACGAAATCTTGATTCATGATAACGTTCTGCATAGCCAATGTTTTTCAATACTTCTGCAATAGCTGTAAAGCCTTCTTGGGCAGCAATTTGTGCAAACTTTGGATACATATCTGTATTTTCTTCGTGTTCGCCGTATGCAGCCGCTTTTAAATTTTCCAAAGTGTCACCAATTTTGCCCGCAGGGAAAGCCGCAGTAATTTCTACTTCGCCACCTTCCAGATATTTAAACAAGCGTTCTGCATGTTCTTTTTCTTGGGCTGCTGTTTCTTCGAAAATTTTTCCAATTGCCTCAAAACCGTCTTTTTTAGCCTGGGATGCAAAGAAAGTATAACGATTACGTGCTTGAGATTCCCCGGCAAATGCAATTAATAAATTTTTTTCTGTTTGAGTTCCTTTTAACGATACCATTTTATGTTTCTCCTTTGTTGTATCTCGGTATGATTTTATCAAAACAGGCGCAAAAAATCAAAAGTTATTTTAATTTCTTGTTCTTTTTTTGGCACGCAATAGCGTTTATAACATCTTTGTATTCATCATAAAGCTTCAAGCCAAGATACGCGCGTGCGTCTTCTATCGTTTTGCCATATCCAAAGAAAGTACCGTTATCCGTATCATATCTAGCGACAATGTAATCTGGTTTATCACCTTCGGATACAAACGGGCCATAGCAATTATAACCAACTTGTTTTGCGCTATAAAATTCGAACAATGTGTTTTCTTGGCGATCTAATTTTGCTAAAAACACCATGTCTTTATCACGAACATGAACAATCGGTTTTGTCAAAACATTTTGAATACGCCAAAAACCTGCAACAAAAGCCAATTGTTCTATACCGTATTTTTTTATTGGATATTTGTTCCCTTTGGCGTCTAATGCAAAACCGTCATTATAACATGCATCAAGCCATTCAGCAGATTTTATGCGTGTATTTTTATATTCATCCAGCGGATTAGACCAACAGTCTATACTTTTAGGAATATAGGGAACCCTTATTCCGCCCATATAAACTTTTTTGCCACCATTGTAAATTACATCATTCAAATCACTCGGTTCTATTACACCAAATCGTTTTTTATTCATCTAAAAACCTTTTTTCTATTGTTCTTATCATATCATCTATACCAATATGCCCAGCAGCACTGATTGCGACTATTTCGGGCTTTTTCTTGCGCCCAAAAGATTTTTTGAACGCAGCCATTCTCTCTTGTAATTCTTCTTCGCTAAGAGTGTCTATTTTATTTATTACGACTATTTCTGGTTTATCCAGCAATCCCCCACCATACGAATCCATTTCATGACGAATTGCTTTGTAACGCGATGCCCAATCTGGCTCAGCCCCGTCAATCACATGCAAAATTAATTTGGTGCGTTCTGCATGTCCTAAAAATCTATCGCCCAGACCAACCCCAGTGTGTGCGCCTTCGATTAAACCAGGCAAATCAACCATCACGAATTCGCGATTATGAGCATACATTACCCCCAATTGCGGATTCAATGTTGTGAACGCATAATTCGCAATCTTTGGTCGCGCAGCCGTTACAGTTGACAATATTGTAGATTTTCCAGCATTAGGAAAACCAACCAGTCCAATATCAGCAATTAATTTCAAACGCAACACAACTGTTCTTTCTTCGCCTGGCAAGCCGTCATTTGCCTGACGCGGGGCACGATTAGTCGGACTTTTGAAATGCAAATTGCCCCAACCGCCATTACCGCCACGCACAGCACGATATTCCATGCCGTCCGCATTTAAATCTGCGTATTCAATTTCTTCGTTTTCAGACAAAATGACTGTGCCCGTTGGTACTGGCAAATATAAATCTTCGCCAGAATAACCTGTGCGCATCTTTCCCATGCCGTTTTGTCCGCGTTGGGCAACAAATTTCGTTTTATATCTGTAATCTATCAAAGTATTCACATTCGGAACAGCCCGAAAAATAACATCACCGCCACGTCCGCCATCACCACCGTTGGGACCACCAAATTCAATATATTTTTCGCGTCTGAACGATGCAGCACCGTTACCACCATCGCCCGCTTTGACATAAATTTTTGCTTTATCAAGAAACTTCATTTTGGTTTCTCCGTTGGTTATTTTGACCTATTATAACTTAAAAACTTGCAATTTCCAGTAAGAATATTTATAATATGTTTTGTCGCGAAAGCGAAGATGATTCTGAATTCGTTGCGGAATAATCGTTTTGGACTGGGGGGCGGTACCCCA
>CAMYYT010000026.1 GCA_947303585.1 uncultured Pseudomonadota bacterium
ATATGCCCAACATTTGATGTGCCCAGATTTGGGTAAGTTATGCCCCCTGTTGCTACTATAAGCGATTTAGATTGAAAGTCACCATTGTTTGTTTTTATTGTGAAAATGTCATCGTCTTTTGCAACATTAATAACATTGGTATTATATTTTATTTCTGTATCACCAATGTCTTTTAACAAAGCATTTACTATATCATCTGCGCTATTTACACAGAAAAAACGACCAGGTTCTTTTTCGTAATATTTAATTTTATGTTTTTTTACCCAATCAAGTGTGTCGCTCGGTGAAAACTGTGTCAATGCAGAGCGCACAAAATCAGGGTTTTTACCAAAGTATTGTGTATAATCAGCAGATAAATTTGTAAAATTGCATTTGCTACCACCGGAAATTGCAACCTTGCGAGCAACTTTATCACCCATATCTAATATTAAAACATATTTTTTGCGTGCGTATAATTCTGCCGCGGCTTTTAATCCGCCAGCCCCCGCACCAATAATAATTACATCGTATAAATTCATACATATAATTCTATCGTAAATAAAAATATCGGCAATAAAAAAAGACCGTCAAATGACGGCTTTTTTATTCGTGGTGGGTTAGGTAGGACTCGAACCCACGACCAAAGCGTTATGAGCGCTCCGCTCTAACCAACTGAGCTACTAACCCACGGCAAAGGTTATTATATATTTTTTCTGGTGCGTTGCAAGTTAAAAATGAACTTACCTTGCTTTTTTTCTAAATTTATGCGATTATGCCACGTATGGCGGAATTGGTCTCAATTTTAAACAAAAATCAAATGGAAGCATTTAATACAATCGAATGCACGCGTTCTAATATTTTAATTTTGGGGCAGGCAGGAACAGGAAAATCGACTTTTGTGCAATATCTTAAATCTGCATCAAGCAAACGCATAGTATGTGCATGTCCGACTGCCGTTTCGGCTTTGAATATTGGTGGGCAGACCATACATTCGCTTTTTCAAATTCAGCCCCGTGATTTTATTTTACCAGAGTTATTGAAACTGAAAGCAAAACCACGAAACATATTAAATGCCACAGATGTTTTAGTAATTGATGAAATATCTATGGTCGCGCCAGATTTATTGGATGCAATTGATATTTTGGCACGATATGCACGACATAATAATGAACCGTTTGGTGGAATTCAGGTTGTGGCGATTGGCGATTTGTTCCAGTTGCCACCTGTGATAACTCGTGATGCCGAAGAATATTATCAGCAGGTATACGAACATAAAAATGCATATTTCTTTGATGCAAATGTTTATAAGCGTGCAAATTTTATCAAATACGATTTTAATACAGTATATCGTCAAAGCGATAACGATTTACTAAAAAACTTGATGCGATTGCGTGATAATGATGCGAGCGCTTTGGGGTTCTTTAATACGTGCAAGATAGATGACGAAGAGTGTCGAAAAAATGCGGTTATAATTACCCCTTTTCGTGCAATTGCAGAACGCATAAATACCGAAAGGTTGAATCAGATAAACGCACCAGAAACAAAATACACAGGAGTTTTGTCCGGTAGTTTTAATGCAAATGATGTCCCGGCACCGATTGATTTATGCTTAAAGCAGGGCGCATTAGTAATGTTTGTGAAAAATGGTGATAAATGGCATAACGGTTCAATAGGCATTGTGGAACATCTGGGGGCAAAAGAAATAGTTGTTCAATTATTAGATGATGATAAAAATGATATTGTTGTTGTTAAACCTGAAAAATGGGAAAAAATAGAATATTCACGTGATGAAAACGACAGAATTGTCGAAAATGAAATCGGCAGTTATAAACAATTTCCCCTTGCGCTGGGGTATGCGATGACGATACATAAATCCCAAGGGAAAACATTAAGCAAAGTTGTTATTGATATTTCGCGTGGCGCATTTGCGCATGGACAGACTTATGTTGCTTTGTCGCGAACAAGAAATGCAAAAGATATGCATATTGTAAAACCATTACAACAACGTGATATTATTTTTGATAAAAGAATATTAGATTTTGTGAACGATGAATTATAAATCTTTTGCCATTAAAATTGCGTCGATTCCGTCATAGTATTTTGGACGAATTCCAACCGTTTTATAGCCGTTATTTTCGTATAGTTTTTGGCCGGCAATATTATTTGAAGCAACTTCTAAGAATATTTTTTTAATACCTTGATTTTTAATATTTTTTTCAATTATTGCCAACATGGCAGAAGCAATACCGTTTCGACGTGCGTTTGGCGCAACACCAATGGTTATAATTTCGCATTCATCGACCGCGTTTCGCCATACAGCAAAACCATTTTGTGACATAATAATTTCACACCCAGATTTTTTTAAATCTGCAAAATCAGATGCTGACCAAGGCTTGTTTGGAAAACATAATTTATGAAGATTTGCAATTTCGTTAAACATTATTTTTCTGCATAACTTGGACGAAGGTACATTGGTATAGCGGGTTGCAGGTTGCCGGATTTAACTTTGTTTTCAATGATTTCGCGCGCATCACGCAAATCAAACGGGATATGGCCAACTGTGCGTGGATATTTCATTTGTTCTGTTTCTACAGTATCTATATCCATAATACATGGTTCTATGTCGTGTGCTGCAACAAAAAAATCACCACGTCCAGAATCGAGCGCAACAAAAGCATCTGGATTTTTGTGTAAATATATCTCGAAAATATTGACTGGGACAACAGGTATTTTTAATCCAATACCTAAACCTTTGGCATAGGCAATACCCATACGAATACCGGTAAAACTTCCGGGGCCAACAATTACACCAATTTCTGACAACTCAGACATATTAATATGATTTTGCTGCAAAAATTCAATAACTGTATTTGGCAAAGCAATTGATTGTTTTGTGTTTTCAATCTTGAAAAGATTATCATTAATTGCTAATTCTATACCGTTACCAGATGTGTTTATAATCAAAATCATTGTATTAAAACCCTTGGTTTATATTCGTGCGCTGAAACCGATTTTGGTATTGTGATTTGCATTTTGATGGACGGATAACAATGCATCGATTTTTTCTTTTGTAAATTCTGTTTTTACATCTTCACCATCATTTTCTAATAAACTGCGACGCAATACAGAAGCAATTTCGCGTTGTAATTCACGAACACCTTGTTCAGAAGTATAATTACGAATTATATGCATAATCGCATCATCGGATATTATAATATTATCCACGTTCCAACCAGTATCGTTTGCAGCGCGTTTTAACAAATGTTCGCGCGCTATTTGTAGCTTTTCTTGTTCTGTATATCCTGGAATTTCAATGATTTCCATACGGTCTTTTAACGCAGATGACATGTTCAACGAATTAGAAGTAGCGATAAACAAAACGTTTGATAAATCAAAGTCAACTTCCAGATAATGGTCGCGGAAAGATTTGTTTTGTTCTGGAT
>CAMYYT010000027.1 GCA_947303585.1 uncultured Pseudomonadota bacterium
ACCTTAAATCTTTTGTTCAAAAATTCTTTACTTCATTGTCATTGATAGTTGTGCTTTTCATCAATTCTTGGCAGTTGGCTTTTGTGACGGTTGCGGTTTTATTGTTTGCTTTCTTGCCGATGGCTTCGTTGAAAAAAAAGGTATCACCTGTATTAAATAACGCGATGGCAATCATGTCGCGTTTAACAACAAAATACAACGAAACATATTCCGGAAACAAAACGATTATTTCTTATGGTTTACAAAAATATCAAGAAGACAGATACAATGATGTGTTGCACAAGAACTTTAATTTACAAATGAAGGTCTTTCAGAGAACTCGTTGGTTAACACCCGTGATGCACGTAATTTTATCAGTTGGTATTGCACTAGCGCTTTGGTTTGGTTCTTATTTAATCTTGTCAAAACAATTAACACCTGGTGGATTCGTATCATTTTTAACTGCTTTGATTTTGCTTTATCAACCAATGAAAAGTATCGGTAATACTTATGGTTCTGTAATTATGTCATTTTGGGCGATTGAAACTTGTTTTGACATATTGGATTCAGAACCAAAAATCGTTGATAAAGAAGGCGCTGTTGAAATGCCAAAGGTTCAAAATCAGATTAAATTTAATAATGTATCTTTTAATTATATTCCTGATGTTCCGGTACTAAAAAATATTAATTTGATTGTGAACAAAGGTGAAACTATCGCTATTGTTGGCAATTCTGGTGGCGGAAAAACTACTTTGGTTAATTTGTTACCAAGATTTTACGATGTTTCAGAAGGTTCTATTACAGTTGATGGCATAGATATTCGTGATTTTACTTTGAAATCTTTGCGCCAAAATATTGCTGTTGTGTTCCAAGACAATTTCTTGTTTGAAGGTTCGATTCGCGAAAACATTATGTTGGGCGATGAGAACGCAAGCGAAGAACAATTACAAAAAGCTGTTAAATTAGCTTATTTGGATGAATTTTTATCCACACTTAAAGATGGCATAGACACACAAATTGGCGAACGTGGAATATTGCTTTCCGGGGGTCAACGTCAACGTGTCGCGATTGCGCGCGCTTTCTTGAAAAACGCACCTATTTTGATTTTAGACGAAGCCACATCTGCATTAGATAACAAATCAGAAGCAGTGGTTCAAAAAGCTATTGAAAATTTGATGCACGACAAAACTGTGTTTGTCATTGCGCACAGACTTTCAACAATTCGTAACGCCAGCAAGATAATAGTTGTCAATGACGGACAAATCGTAGAAACTGGTACACACGAAGATTTATTAAAAGTTGAATGCGGTGCATATAAAATGCTTTATGATATGCAATTCAAAACCAATGATAATAAAAAATCGGACGACATAGAAAAATAACAGTTATATGTCAAGAAATAAAAAGTCGTTTCGACGACTTTTTTCTTTTTTTTTGCTTTTATTTATTTTTCTTTTGTATTAAGATATTCATATATTAATACTTGTTGGTGTTAAGAAAAACGGACGGAAAGGGCATAAATCTGGCATTTTTTGTAAGATATAGTCAGATTGAGTAAGGTGCGTTATATTGTGGTTGGTGCCGTAAAAATTTACACCACGAGAGAGAAAAAAATATGTATAAAGCGAAAAAAATTCTTTACCCGTCTATTATCGCAATTTGCGTTGCGTGTCCTGTTTTCGCTGTGGATATTGATACGAACGGTCAAATAGACGGTTCGAACGCTATGTGTCGCATTGGTGCATTGGGGACGGATAACACCGACAATGGTTCGCCCGTAAAATTCAAAGCACGATGGGAACCGAATCAATACACTTGTGTTCCTGGATATTATTTGGACCATTTGACCGCAACATGTTTACCTTGTATTGTAAATTATGTTTGTGATGGTGGCACCTTTACATATGATGAAACAAATGATGTGGGGTTGTATTCTTGTTCAGATTTTTCATTTGGGCGATTCCCTTATTCTGATGCGATGACAGCGGACAGTAATTTATGTTATGCTAATGGAACGGCTTCTTGTAAAAACATTAACAAGGTCAATGAAGATGGTGTGGATAGGATTCAATATGCAACATCTGGAGATTCGGTTCCTTACAGGGCATATGCTGGAGTGTCTGCTTGGTGGACAACTTCGATTGGGGCATGCGAAATAACATCGTTAACTTGTAAAACTGGGTATGCAAAAAATCCAGCTTCGAATGGCGCAATGTCTAATTATGTTGGACAAAGCGGGAATATATCACGCGCTAATACAAAATGGCGCGCAAGAAATGGTTCCACCACGAACAACTATAGCAGCAGTACATCCATAGGGTATGGCGATTCCACGGGAATGACAAATGGAACGGTGGAATATGCGTGGACTGACGGTGCAAAAATACATATGCGTACATCATGCAATGATACACGTCCAAATAGTAGCGACGACACCAGGCCAAATTCAACATTTAACCCATCCAGTACGGGTTCGATTTGTTGGTGTAATATGGATAGCTATACAACAAGAAACGGTACAACCGTGTCAGTAACGGACACGGTTTGGGTGAATAACTACAAAGCTGAAACTGCTTCAGAATGCGCAGATAAGTGTTCTTATGAATGTTTTAGTCACTTTCATAATTTTTTTGCCTTTGAAAGTTTATTATTGGGAACTTATGGGCAACATATGGATTGTGAAGCGGTTCAATACCATTGTGATCCTGGGTATTATTTGCCGGCAAATTCAACCACTTGCACTTTATGCAATACATCTGGAAAGTTTTGCAAAGGTGGCGATTTCTTATTTAAAGGCGTAGACCAAGGTATAGGAAGTTGTCCAGAAGCAATAATTAACGCGACTCGTGTTCCGGTGTATTCTGCACCTGGGTCGTATGCAGCTGGTCAATGTTATATCACATCAACCGAGGCATGTTCCACGCTTAATCCGTATACCGGGGGACACGGCACAGCCAGTTATCCAAATGTGACGAATTCAAATGCGACAGTAATGACGTATTACAGTGAAGATTTAAGCACTTATGATATTACGGCATTGAATCCGGTAAACGCATGTGCAATGACACTATCATGTGATACAGGATATGCATCAACAGCCGCGGGGATACTTTCCAATTATGTTTTCCAAAATATGTTTTGGGTTGGCAATAAGAATATATCTTGGATAGATATAGATGGTGAGAATAACAGTACACTTGAAAAGATGGGGGCTATCACTGGACTTCAAAACGGTGAATATCGTTTAACTTGGTCTGATAACACTAGTGTTCATGGGTTTGCTTCATGCACGGCTAATGAAACTGACCCAAGACAATACGATTGTAATTGCAGCTTGGACAGTTATTCATTGTTGGGT